>JBAUUG010000132.1:0-1879 GCA_049582585.1 Bryobacteraceae bacterium
GAATTGGTTGAACGTGCGCACGGCGCGATAGGCCACCTGGTCGCCAATCCTTTGTGGTAGCCCGGGCAGTGCAACATGGTCGGGATCAGTGAGAATAGAGGGCGGCCATTCGTCGTTATAGCGCTGCTTCCAGAGCTTAACGTAGCCGTCTATTTTTCGCCGAACTGCCGGGTCTAGAATAGTCGGGCGAGGCGTACTGACGATTTCATTTCCACGCGCGAGAGAATGATGTGGTTCCTTGAAGATGGCAGATCGATCAGCACCTCGGAGGTCAGCCAATTCGTCGCGGTAGGGAATTTCCAGAAAGCGGCAAACCTGCTGCATGACTTTCACCGTATCGGTAGTCAACTCTTCATAAGTCACCTGGCAGACGGGTCGTCCGCGGGAGAGAAGAAAATCAACCCCGGCCTTGAGAACCTGGTATCCAATTAACCCTCGCAGATAGACGCCCCGCTGTCGGTAGCAAGCGGCGCCGGATTGGGCAGCGCGGGCAATGGCATTCGCAGTCGCCGCGGGATCGCGCCACTGAACGATGAACCGCGCTTGAGGAAATAGCCTCGAGAGCACAGGCAGGGAATCTGAGTAGATGGGAGACTTGTCTCCCCAGATCACCGCACCTTTGCGCACGGCGTAGGCCTTGTGAAAGGCGCCAAACGCCGTGGGAAAGTCAGCCGCTCCGGCAGGCAGATCGTTCACCTTGATTCCATGCCGGGTTAATGCACCGCTCCGGAGTTCCCAACGCTCTGCCCAATCGCGATAACCCGCGGGCTTGCGAAACATCGAGCGCAACAGCCAAAGATCAGCTTCAAAAGTCAGTGCGACCTGGGGATGCTTGTTCACGAGGGAGTAAAGAAGAGAGGAGCCACCACGCCACATGGCCACGATGAACAGCGGCCCCGGAGCCATACTCACACCCGAGGTACGCGTCGAAGACTCGTACGCTGTTGAGTTCATGAGGCGAGACCCCAAGGGACTGACCGCATGCGAAATGGAGGTCTCCAGTCCCGGTCAGGGCGTATTGTCCCCTAATTATAGTCTCGCGGCAGAAGCATGAGATGCCGGTTAGCGAATCACTGACCCTGTCGGAACCTTGCGTCGCGTTGCGGGAAGAATTCAGATGAGGCCATTCTGCGAATCCCGTTCTAGAGGGTTCCAATAAGTCATGACGGATGTACAATCGCCCCAATTCCGTGAAGCTAGGGGAACTCTCGGCCCCAGCACATTGAATCGTTTATGCTGAAAGAGACTGTAAAGAGCATCGCCCAAGCACTTGCTCCTCCATTTGTCCGCAATCGCCCGATCTCGACCTGGCCGGGATGGCTGGGTCTGGCCCTGGAGGTCAAAGTGCCGCGGGCTGTGGCCCCCAAAAAGGTCGCTACTCCCACCGGACAGGCCAACATCAACATTCTCACCGAAATGATTGAGCGCACGAAATCCCTGACCGGCGCGGTCGCCGACTGCGGCGTCTATAAGGCCGCCAGCACCATCGGCATGGCCCTGTCCATGCGCCAGCACGGCATTCGCAAGCAGATCTATGCTTTCGATTCCTTTCAGGGTTTCGCCCCGGAGTCGGTAGCGAGCGATCTGGATCTGGGAGAGGTAACTCGCGACAACCTGGGCTACAGTGACTTCAGCCTGGAGCAGGTCGAGTCCAAAATTCGCAGCTTTCGCATCGACAATATCACCCTCGTCCCCGGATACTTCCACCAGTCTTTCAAGACCTTCCCCCCAGACATCCGGTTCAGCTTTGTCCACCTCGACGTAAACCTGTACGAATCGTACCGCGAAGGGCTGGATTTTTTTTACGCCCGGCTTGATCCATCCGGCATCATTCTTCTCGACGAATACAACGACCCTCGCTGGCCGGGCTGCAATAAAG
>JBAUUG010000133.1:0-8889 GCA_049582585.1 Bryobacteraceae bacterium
TGAGGAAAGGAGATCAAATACACCATGACGTTCAACATCAAACCGCAAGACAAGAGGCTGCCAGAGAAGGCAGAATTCGAGCTGCATCCCGATCTGATTGCGCGGCTCAAGGCATTCGCGAAATCGCTCGACGAGAGCGATCCGAGTTACGTGCTCGGACAGATTCTGCAACAGGCCCTACCGCCTGAGAAAGCAGGCAAGAAAGAGCGCCCGGAGGGCGAGCCAAAGCCGAAGAAAGCGTCGGTGCAAAAAGCCGCCTAAGGGGTCGCCGAATCGATGTTGCGACACCCGGGAAAGAGCTAACTCATGAACGAGCTGAATTCTATCTCTACCGCCTCTCAGCAATCGCTTCGGGACCGCCAGATGGAAGAGCTGATCGCTGAGCGTGATCGCCTGTCTTCGGTGCTTTCCGACTACGAGGCCGGGCGTCTCTTACCAAAGGATTTACCGAGCGACGCGCACCTCTATTACGGCCGACTCCGCGCGGTCACCCGTACGATTGAGGGCTCATCCCTTGCAGACGACCTAATCGCTTACGCCCAGTTTGTAGAAGGCCTCGACCGGCAGCATACGGCCGAGACGCTCATCGCGCGAAGGTTTGCCCGAGACCTCCGGTCCGGCCATTTGCATATCGATCTCTCTCAGTGCTATGCCACCGAGGATTCTTCCATGGCCCGGGCGCGTCACGACATCGCCCTGGTGCGACTCGATGAGTTCATCAGCAGAGCGGAGCGGGTCGGATATCACATCGAATGCGGTGAAGCGATTGCGGCTGCGCTGAAGCACACGCAGGTAATGGCGATCGCGAGCGGATTCGGAGCGTAGACACTGATGAGTTCCAGCAGCCTGAGTTGGTTAACCAAGAGAAACCTTGCGGTTAACCTGCGGCAACCACACCGTGGATGGCGTCTCAATCTTTCACAAAGCGTTAACCGAGAGAAACCATAGTGGCAAGTGAGAAACGACTGAGCCGTACGGTAGGCACGAAAGTGACTCCGGAAGAGGAGAGCGAGGTCAAGGACACCGCAGCCCGGCTCAATCTGGACGTGAGTGCTTTTGTACGCAGGGCCGTGCTGCATGAATTGAGCGATGGACCGCTCGATGCAGCTGAGGCGATGCTGGAACTGTTCGTGCGGACTATGGAGGCATCGCTGGAACTTGGCGATGGGTTCACGGTCGAGCAGTTCCGGAAACTGTGCGGGGAAGTGAAAGCGCGTTGCAGCGGGAAACCGGCCACGGACGCACTCAAGCGCGGGGACGAGTAATGCGCCGACCTAGCGGGTCGTTCCCGATACGGTCACCGCTCGGGGTAATCGCGGGCACTTTTTGCGCCACGATCCTGATGCTGTTCTGGTTTCGGCTGGGGATCGCAATCGCCCCGGAGCTGCAGCGATTTTACCTGGGTGCGTATCTCAAAACGGGCTTGCAATCCGCGGTGCCAAATCTGGGCCGAAAGCCGGTGGAAAAGCAGTACGTCGCGGTGCTCGACGGAGCCAATCTGGCGGTCCAAACATCTGTCGATCGAGACCCAGCGAAAACGCATCGGCAAGTCATCACCGCAAACCCGGGCGCGTTCCATCAGTGGCTTGAAAAGAGAGTGTACTGCGGCTCGGCAATGGGGACTATTTTCCGGTGGCCGATGTGCGCTTCGTTCGTTAGCTTTCTCGTCCTGATCGGCCTCGGCCTCAACTGGGATTTTAGGCGCCGCGAGCACGCTCGGGACGGCGAGCATATCCGGGGAACGGAGCTGCTCTCGTGGCGTGCTTTCAACCGTGAAGTTCTGAAGCCGAAGGGCGCTGTTCCGGGTGTCTCTTTCACGGTTGGCGCACTTGGTCAGAAGGTGGTCATGTCGCGTGAACTCGAACCGTATCACTTCAACATTTTCGGCTCGACCGGAATGGGAAAATCGACGCTGATTCGCGAGTTACTCTACCAGATCGAAGCACGCGGCGACGTGGCCGTGATCTACGACACGAAGGGCGAGTACCGGGACGAATTTTTCAGTGAAGAACGCCGCGATATCATCCTCGATCCTGGTGACCAGCGGTGTCCCTACTGGGCCATTGAAGCGGAGGCTCCGGATGAGGCGCAAGCCACTCCGTGGGCGATGGCATTCTGGCCCGACGAGCCGAGGCAGCAGCCGTTTTTCAAGAAACACCCACGCGCCATTTTCGCGTACTTGCTTTCGCGCTATAGCGTGTTCAATGAACCGGCAGATCCGGCCACGTGCGCGGCACTCGGCTACTGGCTGACACACCCAAGAATTGAGGTCTCCCGGCGAGTAAAAGGAACCGAGCATGCGGTCAGCACGGACGATCGCGCGAGGGATCAATCGCAAGGGCTTTGGGCCACCTTAGGCGAGATCGCGAAGCCGTTACGGATGATGCCGCAGACCCGAGACGAGCGGCGCGAGTTTACAGTCCGCGAGTGGTCCGAGAAACGCGATGGCTGGATCTTCATGACGTCCACTCCGGAGACGGTAGATGCACTGCTGCCACTGCACTCGGCAATCATGGATCTGCTCATCCTGAAGAACCAAGCGCCGGCTCCCGAACCGGGCGAGCGAGTGCCTGTGGTTTGGTACATCATTGACGAAGCTGCAACGCTCCAAAAGCTCCCGCAACTGGAGTCGGGAACAACGAAGCAGAGGGCCTCGGGAAATCCGATTGTGTTGGGGTTTCATGACATGGCTCAGCTCAAAAAGCGATACGGCGATGAGGGCGCGGTAACGATCATGTCTCAGGCATTTACGAATATCGTTTTGCGCACTGGAGATCCCGCTGCGGCGAAGCATGCGGAGATGCTCATCGGGCATCACGAAGTGGAGCGCGTTCAAGAGAACCGGCCGGTTCATCTGATGGCGCGGCATCGATCCCGAAGCTGGAGCAATCAGACCGTAGATACGCCGGTTGTTTCGGCTGCCGAAATTCAGGGACTCCCGCGTTTTACAGGGTATCTGCTGCAGGAAGGCAAAGTCGTACGGATTAAGATTCAAAGACTCGCGCGAAGGTCATGCACCGGCCGCCTGGAGCGACTCATTCCGCCGGTGATCTTTCGCGAGCCGCCAGAGCGGGACTTAGGCGAGAGCGATGACGAGATCGCGCCCGTGGACGATGAAACAAAAGCGGATTCTGGCACGGCTAACGGCACTACCAATACGCCGAGTGAACCGCCCTCACAAATCGGAGGGGCGAATCCATTCTCCCGGCGCAGGCGTCGCGAATCTTCAGATGGCCAACTGCCCATGGAGTTAAGATGACGAGCACAATGGAGCATCCACCGATTTCAGATGCAGTGATCGCGAAGATCCGGGAGCAGTTCGCAGCCGAGTGTAAACGAATGCTGGAAGGCGTTTCGAAGCACGCAAACTGCACGTGCGGGCGCGGAAGCACTGCTGAGGAAGAGCACGGTGAGGATTGCCCCGTCGCTGTATTTCGGGAAGGGGCCCACGCCGTTTGGCTCTGGGGCCAGTCCTAAGCCGTGCTCAAGATCTCCAAACCTCTCGGCGTCCAGAAGGTCAGCGAGTACTACAAATTCGAATACGGCTCTCCCGATCAGGCGTACTACACCGAAGGAAAGCAACTCGTGGGCGAGTGGCACGGCCGCCTGGCTGCTGAATTCGGGCTCGTAGGGGCTGTCGACGAAGAGCATTACAACCGCTTGGCCACCGGCCAGCATCCGTGGTCCGGTGAGCAACTCATCAAACATCGACCGCCGAGCGAAGACGGCCCTGCATGGCTGCGGGATGATCGCGCCTGGCGGGAACATCTGGAGATGCTTTTCGGAGACGCGGTACGCGATGGTCGTGACTGCTTCAGAAGTGTAACCACTCGTGAGGAACCAGGGCGAACTCGCCTCAAGTCAAGGTTGAGCAATCAGGAGAACCGGGTGGTTCCTCCGACCTCAAAACGGGAAGCCGCGCTTCTGGAAATGCATCGTGTTGCGGCCCAGACGTTTCAAGAGAACCTCAATGGAGAAATGGGCGCTGAAGGCCGGAGCTATCTCGAGAGCCGCAGCGTGACCAGACAGACCGCGAATGAGTTTGGGTTGGGAGTGTCGAGCCGATCCGGGGGCCAACTAGTGGAGAAACTGGAACACTTCGGGCCCGAGTTGATGGAGGCCTCCGGGCTGTTCGTTCGCGGACGGGATGGGCGGTTCCAAGACCGATTCCGCGGGCGTCTGATGTTCCCGATTCAGAACGATTGGAGTGAAGTGATCGCTTTCGCTGGCCGTGAGCTGAACGCAGAAAACGGACCCAAATACCTGAATTCACCGACTACGGAGATCTACAAGAAATCTGCGGTCCTGTACAACCTGAATCGGGCCTTGATTGAAACACCAAAAAGTGGGCGGTTGGTCCTGGTCGAAGGGTATATGGACGTTTTGGCTGCTCATTCTGCGGGCGTTCGTGATGTTGTCGCAGCTTGTGGCACCGCTCTGTCCGAAGACCAGGCGGCATTGATGAAGAATTGCGCAGACGAAGTCCTGCTCAACCTGGATCCGGACCAAGCTGGCCGCGACGCTACGCTGAAGCAGTCCCGTATGCTGTTGCAGCACGGCATACGGGTGAAGGCGTTAGATCTCCTTAGCGATCCGGCCGAATACGTACAGCAGAACGGTGCAGCTGCCTATCGGAAGGAGGTCAGGGACGCACATCCATTCATTGAATGGCTCGCCGTCGACGCTCGCGTGCGGTTCAACGTGAATGATATTTACGGCCGCATCGACGCATTGCATTCGATCATTGATACGCTCGAACGGGTCGTCCCTGAAAACCGCCAGGGCGTTGCTGATGAGCTGACTGCCTATCTTCAAACGCCGGCCGCAAATACTCCTCAGGAAAAGACAAAGAAGCATGCCGAGCACGTCGCCGCATGGGACTGGACGCTCGCACCCCATAAGAGCTACTCAGTCACGGCGCTCGTGGGTGGGGATCGGGGTCTGATAGACGATCACAAAAAAGCCGTGCGGGTTGCGCTGGACGCGGGCGAGAAATACACACAAGCACGTCTACGCGATGTGGCTCCTATGACATCCCCAAACTGGTGCGCAGCGCTGTTTCTTCACGATTCAGCCAGGCCGGTTGGGGATGCGCCACCCAATCCGCATCTGCACACGCACGCCGTGGTCTTCAATATGACGAACGCCGGCGATAAGGTCCGCTCCATCCAGTCGCGCGAATGGTTTCGAATTCAAAGCTATGTAACCGCTGTGTACCAAGCGGAAATGGCCTGTGCGGCCCGAGCGCGTGGCTATGAGTTGGAGCACGGTCGGAACTATTCGACGGCCCTTAAGGGCTATACCGAGGAGTACTTGAAAGCCGTGAGCGCACGGACGGAAGAAATCGAGCGCGAAAAAGCGGCTAAGGGCTTGGTCGGCGCTGAAGCGGACGAACGGGTGAATAAACGGCTACGCCAAGCGAAGCGAGAGTGGCAACCGGAGGCGCTGTGGAAAGAGTACCGTGCGCAGGCTGAACGCTATGGCAACAATCCCGAGGGTTTGGTCCGGGCTGCGCGAGAACGACCTGCGCTGGTGTTTTCGGAGAAAGAACGCGAACTGCGGGCCGACCGGGCAATTGAATTTGCGAAGCGCCGTCTGCTCGAAGCCAATGCCGTCGTCGACCACTACGAACTGATGCGCGACGCCCTCCGGTATGGGCTGGGCCATTTGCGCCTGCAGGATGTCGAGCGGGCGTTCGAGGTGCGCCGGGCTCAGAGTGAACGCGAGTTTATCCAGGTGGGCCACTATCGCACGAACGCGCCCGGTGAACGCTTCACTACTTCCGAAATGCGAAAGCTGGAGCTGGATACGATGAGCCTCGCCTAGAAAGGAAAAGGGTGTACAGAGCCGATTGCGCCCCAGTTGACGCGAGACAAATTTCGTGAGCAATACAAATACCGCAGCGTTGAGCGGAAGAAGATCAAGCTCAACGATTCACAACTCTGGATGGCCTGGAACGTTCTGACGTCCAAGGATCAGGTCATGATTGTGCGCGGTGCCGCCGGCGTAGGCAAGAGCACTGCAATGGAGCCAATCAGCGAGATTGCCGCTCAGCATCAGTGGTTTCAATCAGCGGGTTACGAGGTGCGGGGCTTGGCGCCTACGGGCGCCGCGGCGAGCAACCTCGCCGAGATTGGAATTCGGTCGGAAACCCTGCAGTCTCATCTCATGCTCGGCACGCCGACGGATGCTAAGAAGCGCCTCTACATCGTCGATGAGGGCAGCTTGGTTGGTACTCGCCAGTTTCACCAGTTCCTGAGCAGCGTGCGGGCGCAGGATCGTGTGATCGTGGCTTACGATCCCCGGCAGCATCAGTCCGTTGAAGCGGGCCGAATCATTGAAGAATTGGAGCAAGCTGGTGTATCGACCTTCCGTCTCGAAAAGATTGTGCGCCAGAAGGACGCGCCGGAACTTCTCGAGGTGATTGATCTGTTCGCTCACGGACAAATCGGAACTGGCCTCCGGCGGCTCAATGAACAGAACCGGATCCGCGAGGTCGAAAACCGCAAGGACCGTTTTCAGGCGATCGCGGAGGATTATGCGACGCACGCGAGTAACACGCTTATCGTGTCTCCGGATAATCGCTCACTTACTGAGATCAACGCGGCGGTGAGAACCGAACTGCAGACGCGCGGTCTTCTGAAAGCGAACAAGTACGAGGCACAGGTCCTCGTCGGCAGGCGCGATGTAAGAGTGGAGGATCGAAGGCATGCGGCGACTTACAACGTCGATGATGTCGTGCGGTTTGGGAAAGCAGTGGGCTGTCTCGGGGTGGCCAGCGGCGATTACGGGCGTGTGTTGTCGCGCGATGCCGAGGCGGACCTGGTCACACTTCAAGTCGGAGCGGCAGGCCGCGAGGTGAAGTACGATCCGCGCCGCGCCTTCGGGGTGGAGATTTTCACGGCCGAGAAGCGTTGGTTTGCTGAAGGAGAGCGCATTCAACTGACTCGGCCGTGGAAAGAGCGTAAAGGGAAGAAGGTTGCGAATCGCGAGTTGGGAACGATTGAAAAGCTCGATGGTGCTGGCAATGCGCACGTGAAGCTGGATAGCGGCCGCACTGTGGACTGGAGGCTCTCGGCAATGCCGCACGTCGACTACGCGTACGCAATGACGAGCTACTCGCTACAATCGAAAACTGGCGAGCGAACTTTGCTGCAGATCGATACGGGCGACTCACGCATTCGGACGCTCCTCGATAAATGCCTCCTCTACGTGGGAGCCTCTCGCGGAAGCCGCGAACTGCTCGTGTTTACCGATGACAAAGAATGCCTGTTGAGCGAACACAGTCCGGCGAACCGGCTAGCTCTGAAGCCAAAGGCCCTCTCGCGAGAAGAGATCGAAGAGCACGGGCAGCAGCCGGTCAGTATGAGAATCGCGTCTTAAGGGAACCCCCGGTCGGTGAACTTCGCTCTTGCCCGGCAATTGATAAACATCGCCTGGACTCGAACACCCAGCTTTGTACGAACGCCGCTGGCGAGCAGATCCTGCATACCGCCGGCAACAACCATATCGGACCCATGGCGCAAGACTTCTACGCCGCCTTCGGCCTGGGTAACAGCGACAAATACATCGCGCAAGGCGATGCGCAGGGCGTGGCGCTCGCTTCCATCCAGGGCTTGTATCAGCTAATGCGTGACAAGGACGAGCAGATTCAAAAGCTCGTGAAGGAGAAGAACGAGCAGCTTCATATGCTGACGCAGCTAACGGCGGAGCTTCACGCTCTTGAAGAGCGGCTCGGCCAAAAGTAAACAGCCGAGTGCGAGACGCGCGCCGTCAATTGATCGGCTCATTCGCCGAATTGAAAAGCGAAAAGGGAAAGAACGCATGGCCGTCAAAGCGGTAGTAGTCGATGCATCCGGAGCGCATCATCTCATCTTGGGTCTGGATCGGGAGAATATGGACTGGCTTCTGGACGGGGATGTGTTCGCAACCGGCGTTACGGGTCCTCATTTCATGCGGCTCTCTGGGGTGACCGGCTTTCCGCATTGCTGACAGGTGAATACCATAACCTCAGAAAATCCTGGGAGCACGTTTACGGATCGGCAATGCGGGCACATTTTGATGCACGCCTCCAGCGTCAGCTCCATTTCGTGGAGCGTGCGCGGTAAATCAGCAGCAGAAACGGTCCGAACGACCGTGCCGCACTCGTTGCAAACAATATCGGCGTGACGGTCCTCGACTGATGCCGTTCACACAGCCACAGCAATCGGGATCTCCGAAGTCGGAATGGGGAATGGGCGTTCCTAGGATCTCCGGCTCAACTCCTGACCCGTGGCACACCGGGCAATCGCACGGCCCGCTAAACGGAGTGAGCTCACCATTCCCGTGAGCGCAGCCTGTATAGTTTCCATCGCCAATCGGGACGCCTCGACAGCGCATGATCAGAGTGTAAAATGGGCGATTTACGCGGTCTGTGATCGGGCGTTCTCCGCTTTTGGCGCGTATCGCACCGTGCGGGCTTCTCGGAGCTTGCGCAGCATCTTCAATACGGGGCTGTCTTGTTTTCCGAAGTTCAGTTTGCGGATCTCCCGACCGGCAAGGATGAGTGCGGCGCGCAGTTCGTCGTGCGAACGTTCCAATTCGCCGATTCGCTCGGCTTGATCAACCACAATTTATTCACCGCTAATGGCCTGCCTTTTCACAACGGGGTGCGCTAAGCATTTTCAAGTGGCCCTGTTCGGATTTCAGCCGCCAAGCGCTGAACACAATTGTTTCAAGACTTCAATCAATCCAAACCAGGTCAAAGCCGCAGGAATCAGGAGGATGACCGCCGCTTCGATCAGCGCCGGTGAATCGCCGGGGCCGTGAGCCGGTGAGCGCGAATCGTCGCCTGTCATACAACAAGAAGTGACCTGCCGCCTCCATATCGTCTCAACGATGCTAACGGCT
>JBAUUG010000134.1:0-12679 GCA_049582585.1 Bryobacteraceae bacterium
GTTCCAAACAGGCACTGGCGGAAGGTGTTGGCCAGGACGCGGCTGGGATTCGCGGAATCCAGATACTCATAGACACGCTGCAAAGATCCGATAGCGATCCATACCATTACCGCAAAGGCGAGCAATAGAACATGCGCGCGGAACTGCAGAAAGAAAAGCCTCTCCAGCGCCAAGTGTATGCGCGTGCCGTATGCCAGCTCAAACGCCAAAATAGTTAGAAAGGCGTCGGCCACCCCAAACAGCAGTCGGATTCTTTTTCGATGATGGGCGAACACACAAACCCGAATTCAGCGTATCAGGCGGCGCGCAAAGCGGTATCCAGATCCGAAATGATGTCGTCAACCGCCTCGATTCCCGCCGCTACCCGAACCAGATTTTCGCGAATGCCCATGCGCTCGCGCATCTTAGGAGATACGTTTCGATGCGACGATATCAATGGATACAGCAATAGCGTGTGAACGTCACCCAGCGACGTTCCGGGAACGATCATTTTGAGGCGGTCCATGAAACCGAGTACGGCGGCTTTATCCGCGCCTTTGATTTCAAAGCTGAGAATCGCGCCGAAGAGGCCCGGCGCAAAGAATTCCTTGATCGCCCGAGCGTCCGGATGATTCGGATCTGAGCAGTAGTACACTTTCTCGACATTTGGATGAGTCACGAGCCATTCCGCCACGATCTTTGCGTTATCGCATTGCCGCTGAAACCGCAGCGCCAGGGTCTTGATCCCGCGCATCGTGAGATAACTCTCGAACGGCCCCAGCACAGGACCGGCGATCCGCGAGAGCCGCCGCACAGTCTCATGGTGCTGTTCGTCGCTCGTAACAATGCCGCCCAAGACATCGCCGTGGCCAGCCAGATACTTCGTGGCGCTGTGCACCACCATATTCGCCCCCAGTTCCAAAGGGCGGATGAGCATCGGCGTGGCAAACGTGCTATCCACGATAAAAGCTGCTCCGGCATCGCGCGCCAGCTTGCCGATTTTGACGATGTCCCCAACCCGCAGCAACGGGTTTGAGACGCTTTCGATGTAGACACAGCCAGGCTTCTTTTCGCAAATAGCAGCCTCGACCGCATCCAAATCGCAGAAATCGAGATAGCTAACCTTGACGCCGAAAGAAGAAAGCACGTCATCGAGCAGGCCAACCGTCGCGCCATATATCGAGTGAGAAGCAAGAACGCTGTGCGGCCTATCAAGCAATGCTGCCTGAAGAGCGATTTGCACGGCGGACATTCCGGACGCCGTGGCGAGCGAGCCATGTCCGCGCTCGAGGCAGGTCATCAGCTCTTCAAGCGCATCGTTGGTCGGGTTCGCGTAGCGAGAGTAGCTGAAGCCCTCTTCTTCGTGGCCGAAGATGCGGTCTAATTTCTCAGCCGATTCATAGAAATAGGTCGTGCTCAAGTGAATGGGCGTCGTCGAAGGCACGGCCGCGCCGCTGACCCGTTTGCGGTCGCCCGCATGCACGACTTCAGATTCAAACTTCATTTTCGTTTCCACCGCACGCCGTCTTTCGTGTCCTCGAGCAGCACGCCCCTTTCCTGCAAACGCCCACGAATTTCATCCGCCAACGCGAAATCCCGCGACTTCTTGGCTTGCGCTCTCTCTTCGATCAGGGCTTCTATTTCGGATTCAGAGGGTAGAGACTCGTTCGCGACGCGCTGTCCGGCAAGGAGACGTCCCGGTTCGGTTGGTTTCAACGCATCGAACACGCAATCAAACACTTCGAGAACCCGAGCCGCATGCCACCGGTTTTCTTCACGGAACTGATTGTCATCAATCGCGGTGTTCATCGCACGGACGTACTCGAAAATTGCCGCCAATGCCTCAGCTGTGTTCAAGTCATCATCCATGCCGTCCTCGAACTTGCGGATCGCCTCGTGGGAGGCTTCGCTGATTTCCTCGTTTTCACCGGAAGGCAGCCTTGTCGAGGTAAGGCGCAGCTCAAAATCGCGAAGCCGCTCGATGCTTTTGGCCGCAGCCTTCAGTCCTTCAAAGGTAAAATTCAATTTCTTGCGGTAAGGGACCGACGCCAGAAGATAACGTATCGCTTCGGGCTGATAATCCATCTCGAGCAGATCTCGCAGGGTATAAAAATTGCCTAGCGATTTAGACATCTTCTGTGACTCGATATGAAGATGTTCGGCATGCAGCCAAAAGCGCGAGAATGGCTTTCCGGTGATCGCTTCCGATTGGGCGATCTCGTTTTCATGGTGCGGGAAAATCAGGTCTACCCCGCCCGCGTGAATGTCGAGCGTCTCGCCCAAATAGCTCATCGCCATGGCGGAGCATTCGATGTGCCACCCCGGACGGCCTTCCCCGAAAGGCGTTTCCCAGGCGGGCTCGGAATCCTTTCGCGCTTTCCATAGCACGAAATCGCGCGCGTCGGCCTTCTCGTATTCGTCCACATCCACGCGAGCGCCGCTTCTTATCCCGCTGAAGTCGTTGTGCGAGAGCTTCCCATAATCGGGAAAACTCGAGATCCGAAAGTAAGTGGAACCATCGCTGTCATAGGTGAAGCCTTTCGCAGCGAGTTGCTCGATGGCTTCGACCATTACCTGGATGTGCTTGGTCGCCGGGGCGACGTGCTCGGGCTGCTCAAGACGCAGTGCCGCGGCATCCTCAAAGAAAGCCTTCGTAAAACCGGCCGTATACTCCGCAATCGATTTGTGTTCCTTCGCCGCGTTAGTGATGATCTTGTCATCCACATCAGTCACGTTCATCACGTGATTCAATTGATAACCGCGATAGCGCAGCCAGCGCCGCAAAATATCTTGGAAGGTGAACGTCCGGAAGTTGCCTATGTGGACGAAGTTGTAGACCGTGGGTCCGCAAGTGTACATGCGGACTGTGTTGTCGTGCAACGGCGAGAAAACTTCCAACTCTTGGGTAAGAGTGTTGTAGAGGCGAAGGGCCATCCGGGAGGAGAGTCAGTCTCAATCGTAACAAGTACCCGCGAAACGCGCCGGCGAGTCGGCTAGTGCGGCTCGAGCGCGCACCACTCAAACAGAAGCTCCCATTCAGCGCGTTGTATTTTGAGCGCGAGATGTTCCTTCGCGGTATCGGGCGCGGACCGCGCTTCGTCGCACCACGCGATAAATAAAAAAGGATCCCAGGCGGGCTTCAAATGCCAATCCGGCGCGTCGCCATGTTGTAGGATTTCAAGCGCGCGTCGATGAAGCTCCGCGAAAATAGGATGCTCACCCACCCGCCGAAACCAATATCCGGAATTGGCGGAATCGGGCTCAATTCGATGACCGATGGCATGCCAATAGCTGCCTTCGCGAGAATCAATGCCTTGAGAGAGCTCATGGCTTTCCTCCCAGCATCCAAGGAGCAGCAGTAAGCCGCTCACCGCTGCTTCCGGAGCACGCGCGTCAGGAAACAGTGAGGCTGGAGCCGATCCTCGTATCGTCGCGGCATTCTCATCGTTGCACTTCCCGCCACGCGTCAACGGCAATGCCGAAGTGCCGCACCTGAGAAGGATGCCGCGGACGGGTTCCGCAAAAGCATCGCCTTGAAGCGCCATATCGTTTGCATCCAGCATAATGCAGCGTATAGATAGGCTTACTTAAGGTGGTCTAACCGTGCCGCTGCAAACAAACCGACCTTCTTCAGTAAGCGGATGAGTTCCAGACGCTCACTGGCCGTCAACACGGTCATACTCTCCTCCATATCCAGTGCGTGCCGGCGAAGCGCGTCTTCGATGAGCCGCTTGCCATGGTCCGTGAGTTGCACGAGCCGCGCGCGCTGGTCTTCCGGATGACGGGTTCTGCGAACCAGCTTTCTGGATTCCAGCCGATTGATCGCCGTCGTGATAGAACCGCTTGTCAGCAGGACTTTTTTGCCGATCACATTCACGGACTGAGGTCCTTTGTGAAGAAGCACTTCCAGCACCGCAAAATCGGAGAGGCCGAGCCCGATGCGAGACACGCTGCTGAGCGCGTGCTGCTCGACCGCGCGCGCGGCTTTCCAAAGGATCAGCCACACGTGGAGCGCGCCGGCGTCCCTCTCCCGCATCAGAGCGGGTTTACGCGGCACAGATGAATCCTTTTTAGTGTTCGTCACATCTATCTTGATATCAAGCTATATTCTGGCACAATCCAGCCAGAAGGGAGACCTTATGTCGTTACGTCCCATTAAACAGATTATTCAGACCAAGCCTACGATCGAAGGCGCCGGGGTGAAGCTACAGCGCGCGTTTGGATTCGGCAAAACGAAGGATTTCGATCCTTTCCTGCTGCTGGACGACTTTCGCAATGACAACCCTGACGATTACCTGGCCGGCTTTCCCTGGCATCCGCACCGCGGCATCGAGACGATCACTTACGTGCTCGCGGGCTCAGTCGAGCACGGCGACAGCCTGGGTAACCGGGGCAAAATGACGGCTGGTGACGTGCAATGGATGACTGCCGGCAGCGGCATTCTGCACCAGGAGATGCCTAAAGGAGATGCGAAGGGCCGCATGCACGGTTTCCAGCTATGGGCGAACCTTCCCTCGGCGCTCAAAATGACGGACCCGCGATATCAGGACATCCCATCGAGCGCAATCCCTGATGTCACCGAAGACGATGGCACACGCGTCCGCATCATCTGCGGCGAGTTCTGGGGCAAGAAGGGGCCCGTGGAAGGCCTGGCAGCCGATCCTAGCTATCTCGATGTCTCTGTCCCGCCGAATAAGCGGAAGCGGCTGAAGATCGAAACCACGCGCAATGCCTTTGCGTACGTATTCGCGGGTTCCGGCATGTTCCGCGACGCCTCGGATCCGCGCGCGGTTCTAACGGAGCAGGTTGCTCAATCCGACGCGGTGCCCGTGTATGACGTCGGCAATCACTCGCTGGTACTGTTCGACCGCGGCGATGAGATCACGGTGCAGGCTGGCACTGAGGGCATTCGTTTCCTGCTGGTATCGGGCAAACCGATCGAGGAGCCAGTGGCCTGGTACGGTCCGATCGTGATGAACACGCAAGAGCAGCTAAGGCAAGCGATGGCCGATCTGCAGGGCGGCACGTTCATCCGGCAGCGCTGAGTTGACGAAAACTTGGACGGGTGCGGGCACTTCGAATCGCCCGCACCCCCGGCCCTTATACACTCGGATGTTGTGCTCTCAAAATCTATTTTTTGGCTATGGCTTGCCGGGCTGGTCGTTCTTATCATCGGTTTGTTCGTCAGGCGAAAGAATCTCGCCGTAAGCCGAGGTCTGGACGTCTTGATCGTTCTCGGACCCGTTTTCTTTGCGGCTCCGTTAGCCCTGTTCGGAGCAGAGCATCTTGTCAGCGCGCGCTTCATCATGCAGCTCGTCCCCGCCTGGGTGCCTTTCCACCTGTTCTGGGCCTATTTCTTCGGCTTCGCCCTGCTGAGTGCGGCCGTCAGTCTCGTTATGAACAGGTATGTGCATCTTTCCGCCACGCTGCTGGGCATCATGTTCTTGCTCTTTGTCGCCCTCATTCACGTGCCCAATGTAATCACCCACCCACGCCATCGGATCCTCTGGGCAGTCGCGCTCCGGGATCTCGCTTTCGCAGGAGGCGCCTTCGCGCTTGCCGGAGCCCGGCTGATTCCCGTCAGCCGTCTGTGTATCGCAATTCCAGTACTCTTCTTCGCATTCGAACATTTCCTTCATCCCACGTTTGCTCCGGGCGTTCCACTGAGCAAAGTGACACCTGCCTGGGTTCCCTTCCGTCCGTTGTGGGGTTATCTCACCGGCGCAATCTTACTCCTCGCGGGAGCAGCCCTCCTGATCGACAAAAGACCCCGAACTGCCGCTGCTTCCATCGGCCTTCTGATGACGCTGCTGACGGTGTTCCTCTATGTCCCCATCCTGGCGCTTGCTCCCCCATCTGGATTGACCGAAGCGCTAAATTACGTCGCGGACACCCTGCTTTTTGGCGGCGCCGCACTGCTTCTCGCCGGATGTTTTGAATGCTTTTAGCACTCCGCTCGTCCCTGGTCGTGACCGCGAGGGCGAAGCGGGACGTAGCACCGGGGAACAATCAGTTATCCGTTAGAAGAATTTTAGTCGAAGGGGCTGAACGTCAGCGGTGCATCGGTGCGGTCACGGTGCTGGAGCGACGCGGATCCACATTAGTGAAAGTGGGCCCCTGGCGCGCTATCGTCCCGAAGGCTTCGACGCCCGGCTGAGCGAGCTTCCAATTGGAGGTGTAGATTTGGACAAAAATCGCGCAAAATTTGCGAGGGAATTTGGTCGGGGCGAGTCATAGTTTTGGGCATAGTTTTGCCTAGCGCAATCGAAGTTCGGCACCACCAAAGATGCGAAGCCGAAGCGCGCGGACGCTGCGCCGGTTCCAGAGCGCGCCAGTCTGGAGCTACGCCGGCCCGCCACTTTCGGTCTTGACTAGCCCAGTTCCGGATCAAGCACAAAAACGTACTCGGCGACGATACGTCGAAATTCGGCTCTCGGTGCTATGAGGCATGGTCTTTCCACAACGTAAGACTCGGCCGAGGGGTATAGCTGTCTTAACGCGGTATGGTGTGCGTTGCTTACGACAACAAATGCCCCTCGTCGCTGCGCGTTGCGTGCGGCCAGCGCGAGTCGTTTCTGATCTTCCCACGAGAAATTGACTTCGTTGTACCGGATAAATCCGTTGTTGTTGTGGGTAACTGTGTACGTCGGATCGCAATAAACGACATCGCCGCTGCAGGCCAGACTCATTATCGGCTCAAAGTCGTCACATCGGAGATCAGCGCCAGCCAACAACTGTGCCACCGTACTTAGGAACCCTGCCCTGCACACGATCTCCGGTGTTCGATCCCCACCGCCATATGGCACGTTGAACGCTCCTTTGCGATTTAGCCGGTAAATTCCAGCGAAGGCAGTTCGGTTGAGGTAAAGGAATCTCGCCGCGCGCCCAACTCGGTTCAGTGGAGTAGCGTTCCTGATCGAGTAATATTCCCGCTCAGAGACGCCCATATTCCGGAGTCGGCGGAGTACTCGGCAATGTGAATCACGAATCGTTGTATAAGTTTCGATCAGCTCCGGATTGATATCTGACAGGGTCGATCTCCGAGGGCGAAGAGCAAAGAACAAGCTGCCACCGCCCAGGAAGGGCTCAAAATACCTTCCCGTTAAATTATCACGGATCAGATCGGCGAGCCACGGCGCAAGCCAGCGCTTCCCGCCAGGCCATTTCAGAAGCGGCTCTAACCTGACAACGTCTTGTCGGAAAAGCTGTGCAGCACGCTTTGAGCGCGTCATCGATTCAAAACGCTCAGGTCACGTATCTCGTACAACCAGGATCGGCCAGTTGGTATGACGGGTACGTAATTGTGCCTTTCCGGCACGTTATAGAGTACGCATGGTGACTCAAGAGAGGCTGCGCGGAGCGCCATGCCAAGTGCGTGTGCTTTCGTCCCACAGGAGAGATAGTAGGTATTCTCGGACTCGGGGCGCTCTAGCGCAGATTCGCTAAGTTCTTTCCATACTGCAATCGCATCTGCGGCGTTTGCACGCACTATCTGTGCTGGCGGCACGTTGTAGGTTTCAATGAGAAGCTTGTTTTGTTCCTCCGCGATTGCAGGGTATCCCTGTTCACTCCCCGGATCGGGAAAGAGCACTGACACACGATCAGGGTCTTCCCGTGAAAGAACCCGGAATGTTTTCGAGCCTTCAAATCCCACTGAGACCATCACATACTTTTTGCGGCCAGGCGCTCTCCGGCCCTCAAGGAACGGGATCGGGAGAGTGTCCCATTCTCCGATCGAAAACGGATATTCGGGGCATTCGACTTCGGCCGAATCGACTTTCGGCTGATAAATCCCCTCACAATACAGGACCGACATACTGGACGCGTAACCGAGCCGCAAGCAGCCGACGATTGTCCCCAGGGAATAGTACCTTGGAAACGTAGACAGATCTACAGCGATTCTCATAGGTCGGCCGATCTGCTCCGCTTTAAGTCGAACCGCGTGCCAAAGGGCTTCCCATGTAGAGGTCAGAGACAGCGATGGACCACTTACCGTCACAATATGCTCACAGCGGCGGTGTGTGAATTCAGTAAGAATTCGCTCGTTTGTGTCGCGATGCCCAGCAGGGTCACGCCCAGGAAAGAGCAGGAGAATGCACTCCGCGGCGGATAGGTCTCCACATGTAGCTATGACAACTGAGCGTTCGTCCCAACTAGGAGTCACGAGCAGGAGATCAAAGTGCCCTTGAAGCCTTTCGCGAGGATTACGACAGGCGAAGGATTCGCCGTGGATGTACCTGTGCCGAAATTCCATCTTACGATTCAAACAAGGGAAAACTGCCGACGGTCGGCTTGTCGATTGCCTGTGCGAGCTTAGCTACAACATCAGCCCTTTCTTTTCGGTCAGCCTTGCACTCGATAATAGCGAGAAGATCCCTGTATGCAAGCCCCACCTTGTAATAGGCACCTCTGTACGAAAACCCGTAAGCGGCCGCCAAAGAGCAGTGGACGCGAAATTCGATCTGTTTACCTTCCTCCGACAAAATTTTAAAGTAGCCCGCCTCAGCCGTCTCTGAAATAAGTCGAACGAGCCACTTAGCGTCCTGTGGCAAGGAATCGAGGTAAAGAGTAAATATCCCCCGCTCGCTGGATCTCAATGCAGTATCAGACTCGGGTGTAGCCTGCAGTCTAGCGGTAAGCGCAGCTAAACCGTCCACGAGCGCCGCTGCTTCGCGCGGAGAGGAAATTCCGGACTGCGGTAGAAAATCACGCTTTTTGGTAGCCGCAGCTTTAAGGGCACGGTCTTGTTTATTTTGGGGAATAATTGACCGTAAGAACTCTTGTAGTGGCGCCCCGAAATCAACAAAAATCTCATTCATCTGATTAAGGTAGTCGCGGACGCATTTGTCGCTCATTTGAAAAAGCATCTCAGCGGAGCCATAGCGCACAGCCTGCTTTAACTCGGCACACAGACAGAGATAGGCCGCAACCATACGTTTCCTAATTTCCGCACTATCTTGGGCGCGCCGCTTCCACTCTGGAGTGTCAGGGCTTGGAATCGTAAGACTAAGCCTCTCGACTAAATACGTCTGGTAAATCGGCGGGGGATCACGCTCAAAGTCGATCGGCGCGCGATTATTTGGGGCGTCGGCCGGCTGCACGCGGAAAAATGGCGAGACCGCATGGGCTCTCGCGCGGTCAAGCAGGGATTTTGCCCGCGGATTCTCCGAAGTCGAAAGAATTGCAAGCAGAAGCCGGTTTACATTTAATTCGCCGAGAACGGAATGAGTCTGAAATGTCTCAATCGGTCCATTGAGGTGGTGCTTGATCCGGACAGTCGCCGCACCTTCTGCCAACTCCTGGAAATCAGCATCACTCATGAAATCGAGTTCCACAACGTCACGATCCGCCTGCTGGAGTGACATGTTCGGTAACAGCGTCGCACTAGGGTCGTCTGGCACACGTACATAAGCCACAACGTAAGATACAGGGACACTCGAGAGCCGGACTACCGTGTTAATGACTAGGCGCTGAAAAGGACTCAGATATTCTGCTTCGTCCACGCATACCTTGAAATGCCAGCTGCGGCCGTCGCCGCCTTCAGGGACAGAAGTGTTCCGATTGCAGAATTCCGCGAAGTACGCTCCAGCGCCTCGACCAAAATCGCCGTAGTGTCCAAGTGGGTACCGCTGTGCTAGGAAGCTAAGTTCTGACCCTGATTTCCACAACGCCAATCCCTCCAGTTCCTCGCGTCGACGACGAACGACGTCAGAAAACTTCATGAAGCTGCAATCTTCTGGCCCAGAAATTCCAACGACGAGCTCCGGAAATCTGCTAAGTATCAACTTGGTCGTGGAGTATTCATCCTGTATCGGAGCCAAAAGCGTTCCGCGAGCCAGCAATTTGGCTAACGCGCTTGCTAACACCTCAAGCCAAGCTAAATCAAAGTACGTAGAGAAGATGGCAGCATAGATCGCACTGTCCTGACCGGATAGCCACGCTTCAAACTTGTCGCATTGAAAGCGAGGTGCCCGAAGATAGACACCTACGTATTTGCGTTCTATGAACGAAGCCCCGAGCTGCCGCTCCAGGTCTTCATTCGTAAGCTGCTGTTCCCAATTCAGCGCATTCAGAAGGGTGGTCTTCCCCGTTCCCCGACTGCCAATAACGTACGTGGGTTTAAGTTCCTGAAGTAAGTTAAACTTTTTGGGCAAATAGTAAAGAGGCGCCGGTTCATACTCAAAGCGAGCCAAGGAGAAAGGCGATGCTTTCGTCATATTCCGATCCTGCGCACGTGCCAATGTTCAGGCTCGTATTCTTGATTTCGGAGTGCGATGCAGCCAAGCCACTCTGCCTCAAGAAGTGATTCCGCGAGAGTGGCGGTTTGCAGGCGGCCGCGATCACGCTTAAGATTGTTCTGCAGGTCCTTGAATCTGATCTCCTCTTCAGCGAGCGATTCGATGATTTGTAGGACATGATCGTTACCCAAACGTCTAATGCTGTCAAAGTTAGGTGTGTGCAGGGGGATCCTTATGGATTCGTTTTCGACGCTGCCATCACGGGTATTGAATCTGTACCGCGTAATGATGCACCCCAGTGGGAACCCTTTTCGTCCAAATTCTACAGCGATGCTGTTGAAACCACGACTGAGTGTTGGAGCCGAAACGCAAATTACGTGTGTGCCGGGCGCTGAAGCGTCCGCTAAGATCTCAATCGGGTCATCATGGATGTGCCCGTGACAGTAAAGGAGAGTTCGCCTAAGGCCCAGAAGACGCGATCTTGCAATGCCGGCGTTGAGGAGTTCGGCGTATAAGGCGATCCTAGGGAGCGCTTGCGGAAGGAGATTATGGTGACTGAGTACGATGGGCATAATTCCGGCCCCGCCATTAGCGATGCCACTGCAGGCGTCATCAATGTCCTTCTGCTGGAAAGCTGGCGTATCCAGTGTCTCGCCGATAAGCGCGAAGGCGTCTTTCGGCGGTGCACTGGCAGCAAACTTCTTCAGGATGGCTTCGAGCTCGTCGGCGATTTCGGGGGGCAAATATCGCTTTTCCCCGCAACCGATGCTAGAGTTCATTGAGAGGATGCGGACTTGACCAGCAGTTGGGGATGCGATGTCCGATATCCGAACGCCATCAACTGTCAGAACAGGTAAACCCACTCGTTCCCACGCTAGCTGGAACGATTTAAACTTCGCTCCAATGTCTCTACCGCTTTTGTCGACAGCTGCCCGGTCCACGTCGTGATTTCCCGGAACAACGTGAATTCTGTCCGCGGCTATTGATTCGAGCGTGGAAGAAAGATATTGTAGGCATTCCTCATATCCAGTGATATTGCCTGCACAAGTTAAATCGCCAGACATTAGAATGCCATCACATCCTAGCTCTATTTCCGTCAGAAGTTGACGCATTACTAGCTCTAACGGCCTGAGATTGCTATAGCCGATCAGATGAGTAGGGAATCCTTTGTCTTTAACATCAGCCAGCTTCTCGATCCGCGCTTCTGGATAATGGATGTCTCCTATGTGCAGAAGCCGCACTCTGACCATCAGTTCATGCCGAGCGAGACCGGTCGAAGGCATTGGCTGAAAGTCTAACAAACGGAATCGAAACGCTGGTTGTAGCGTCCGCCTGCCTGGCAAGCTCTCGCATTGCCCTACGTGCATCGCGGTTGGCCCGGGTAGGGCGTAGCTCCGTTTGCTGAGCATCTCCACTAACGCATGGGCTGTGTTGTAAACGCGCAGCAAGTTCGCTATCCGCGATACCAGACGGGACCAATAGAATGCGGTCGATTATTCAGGCGAGGGTGTGAGAGGTGTGCAGTTACGAGATTTCATTTTTGCCCCTTTCCCTCTTGTCAGTCTCGTTCTGCGGAACGGCCCGGAGCGGTCAAGGCCGCGCGACTTTTCGCGGCGTAGCGGAGCCTTGACAGCGAGGACCGTTTTGCAAAATTCGCAGTGAAGGGAAAGGGGCCCTGGGGACCGGTCGGGGGCACTCAGCACGTCTTGAAACAAGCTAACCGCGACGAGACTTCGCGCCTTGTCACATCGGGACAGTCGTAGAATTTCTGCAGCGAGACGGCGAACCGGCTCGGCTGGTCGAATTTTCCGATGAGACGGAGCCAACTTACGCAGTGGCCGATCTCAAAATCCGACCAGCTTCTTGCTTTGCATCGGAACGCCGAAGCGGCGTAGGCAAATCGGCCATTCTCACGATAAGCTTTGAAAGGGAGCGCGGCATGTCGATCACAAAATCGGACGACATTTCGCTTCGTCGGGTCTCACTGAGAGCGAACTCGGGCGCGAATTGACGATAGCGCTTTTTCAGGCTGAGAGGCTTACGCTCGGCCAGGCTGCAAAACTTGCGGACCAAACGCAGCCCGAATTTCAGAAAGCCTTGGCTTCCCGCCGCATCCCGATTCACTATGGCTCCAAGGAGCTAGATGAGGATCTTCAGGCGATTCGTCAGCCACACCGACTGTGAGTACAAATCTGAGCGACAATGAATTGAGCGTTATGGGTTCCCGCTTAGAGCTTCCCGAACCACTCATTCGCGTCATCCAGACGACCGCTGCGGCCGAACACCTCACGCCAGAGCAGTTCATGCAGAAGCTCGTAGACAAGCATCTCGAGAACAAGCGCTGGCAGGAACTGCTCGAGCGGGGACACCGGCAATCAGAGGCACTCGGATATACCGAAGACGATGTCGACCGGCTCATCCACGAGCACCGCGGCGAAAAACGACAGTCCACGCGTTAGCTC
>JBAUUG010000135.1:0-15571 GCA_049582585.1 Bryobacteraceae bacterium
GAATTTCCCAGTATCAGCCGCAATTGGGCGAACTATTTCGGCGGCTGGGTGGTGGGCGAGTGGGACTGTTTCTTCGGCTCTCTGTTAACGAACGTCGAGGACTCGGCGGAAACTTCGGCTTCAGTACGCACCATTCTTCTTGCCCAATCTCCCTCAGGCGTGGTGCCGAATGTCGACGGAGCATCGGGCACAACTCCCGACCGGTCTCAACCTCCTATCGGCGCTTATGTGGTTTGGAAGAATTTTGCGAAAGACCCTGACCGAGAGTTTCTGGAGTGGGCCTATCCGCGACTCAAGAAATGGCATTTATGGTGGTTCAGCAATCGCGGAGACGGACAGCCTTGGCGCGATGGAAATCGTGACGGCTTGCTCGAATGGGGAAGCGACAAAGGTTCGACGGTCTCAGTAGGTGGGCGTGGATTCCTGAAAGCTGCGAAATGGGAGAGCGGCATGGATGACAGCCCCATGTACGACGACGCGAAATATAACGAGGATACCTACACCATGGACCTGGACGATGTGGGTCTGAACTCGCTGTACGCCCTCGATGCGGAATGTTTGGCGCATATCGCAATGACTCTCGGTCAGGAGAAGGATAGCGCTCAGTTTGCGGCCGAATATGAGCGCATGAAGGCTCTGGTTCAGCAGAAGCTTTGGAACGAACAGGATGGCATCTACGAAAATCGCTTTTGGGATGGACGATTCTCAAAACGTCTTTCACCCACTAACTTTTATCCGCTGCTGGCCGGCATTGCGACTGCCGAGCAAGCAACCAGAATGGTGCGCGAACATCTCCTCAATCCAAAACAATTTTGGGGTCAGTACGTGATCCCCACAATTTCACGCGACGACTCCGCCTTTGAGGATCAGTTTTACTGGCGCGGCGACATCTGGGGGCCGACGAACTTTCTGGTTTATGAAGGGCTCAATCGTTATCACGAGGACGAGGCGGCTTTTCAATTCGCGGAGAAGAGCTACGAATTGTTCATGAACGATTGGCAAATCAATCAGCATACGAATGAACAGTACTATGCGTGGGGCGGAAGCGCGGGCGGAGATACACACTACACCTGGGGCGCGCTCTTGTGCCTGCTGCCAATGGAACAATACATCGATGAAACGCCATGGGACGGCTTGCGTTTTGGAGCGCTTCATCCCCCAAACAGCGGAGTTCTCACTGGAATTACTTGGGATCATCATCAATACAACGTTGCAATCGGGCCTGAACACACGGAGGTTCAACGAGACGGCGAAGTTCGCCTTGAGGCCGACGCGGGCGTGGTGGTGCGCCACTACGCGGCGGCTGCGAATGAGTTGTCGTTCTCAGTAAAATGCTTGCGGCCCGTCCGGATGATCAGTCGAGAGTATCCGTCTGGAACGATATCCGTAAAAGTGGATGGGAGCCGGCCGGAAACGATGACTGTTCAACGTGGAGCCGTAACGCTCGCAGTCCCAGCCGGAGAGCATCAGATTAAAACCTCGCGAATTACCAATTGAGACCAGCGCGATCAGGGGCGGCGGCCGACTGGGCGAATGAGGCCGAGGAGGGCGCGGTTGAAAATTCGAACCCATTTTCACGAGAGGCTGGATGGATCTCCGGCTGGGGCGGCGCGACTGTGATGCTGACGGGCGCATCCATTGATTCGACCAGGGATTCGGCCTCTACTGCCTTGCGCTCGGTCTGGCGCCGGTGGAGTTCGGCTATATCCTTTTCGTGGCGGCGGTACAGGCGAGCTTCCTGAATGTTGAGATTGCGCAGCTGCTTCTCGTAAGTGAAATGCGTTTGCAACTGAATCATGGCGGGGCGGAGGTCTTCGGGGTAATGATTGAGGGCTTCTTCAAATTGCAGATGGCCTTGCGTGTACAGCGCGAATTCGAGAGAGCGGATGCGATGAAGACGCCACTCGGTGTCGGCGACGGATTGGACGAGCTCACATTCAGCGCGGCCGATGGGAGCGAACTCGTTTTGGTAAGCGGCGATCAGAGCAGTGTATTCGGCAGCATCGTCGGTGGGAAGAAGGACGGTGCGACCGGTGAGGCCCGACTTAACCGCATTTACGCAGGATTTCGCTTTGCCGTCGGGTGTACGCGGGCCGGTGGATAGCAGGGCATTGGCTCGATTGGCGGCTAGCTGGGCGGGGGACAGGGCGGGGAACTCCTGAAGGCCGAAGGTTGGCGGTTGCGGGATTAGATCGGGCTGAGTCTGACTCGGGGCGGTGAGAGGCTCGGCTTTGCCGGTTAACTTTTTTGTTTTGCGCTCGGCGGCGCGGCGGATGGATCGAGCGGACATTCGTTTTCGGGCTCCTGAAATAGGAATGGCTCGCGAGAGGGGGAAATCCTCTTGCGAGCCTGCTCGAAGCTAGCACACGAAAAGGCGAAAACGAACTATGCTGAAAAATTTTGCCTGTAACCGGGTGATTCGATGGCAAATCGAGAGATGAGGTTTTTGTGACCGGCAGGGGCGGCTTTGCGCTGCAACTCCAAATGGCATTGGATTAGCGGACTGCACGGCGTTTGCGGCTCGTAATCCGCTTGGCGACGGCGCTGCCGTGTTATCGGTGCATCCACTCGTTGTGATGTTCCTGATAATTGTGGATTCTGGCCCCATCGTCGGCGAGAACCTGGCGGTCTTCGGGCCCTAAGCGTTGGTCGTTTGCGGACTTGCGCAATGAATCGATCACATCATTGACCGTTCCGTTGTCCCACACGCCCTGATCTAGCTTGGCCTGTAAGCCAGTCAGTTCCTCCTTGGTGCGCTCAAGACGGCGTCGCTCTTTATCTGCCGCGGCCCCGGCGCTGTAGATATGATCCAGGTCATTGCGCACTTGCATGAAGATATGCGCGTGCCAACTGCCCCGGAAAAATTCGTCCCGGTCATGCCGCCAATCTTGCGAAAACAGACATCCGGCAGCCGCCAGCAAAGTTAAAGAAGCTTTGAATAGTTGTTTATGTTTCATAGGTAGGTTGTGACACCTCTACAGATTCGAGTTCTGAACAGCCCGAAATGTTACGAGTCAAATCGATCGGAAGGCGGTTACCTTGCCGCTGACGATCCATAAGTGGACCTAAGCCGGAATAGGCTGGTCAGGTCAATAGTTATCGAGCCGGCGAGCTTTCGCCTGCAATAGATTCGCGTCTAAAGCGCGAGTTGATCGCGAACGACAGGCGGAGTTTCACTTCTGTGTGTTGGCGACGGCGCACGATTCAAGATGTGAACGGCGTTTATTAGGACCTATCCCCCTCCCAAGGCGACGTGTCTCTGAGACGAGGTGCTTTTGCTCAGGGGCGCCCGAAAGACGACAGGGCGTGATACACGTTCCCACTCGGAAGATGAGCTACTTCGCCGATGTCCCGATGGTTGGGCGTGAGGTCGCCGGGGCTGGACGACCGCGCCACACAGTGGCAAGAAATTCAAATAGGCCTTCTTTTTGATCCTCAACAAAACGCTCCACTGACCTGCGCGTGGTCGTTGTGCCGGTCGCCCACAGCCACTTCCTTCTTATGACTTGGTCCGAAGCGGCCCGGCGCGACCGCCGGGCCTTCGTTCCGCTCTTTCCGCCGGGCCGCTTCAGATAAAGATCTGTCGTCATCCGCTTACTGCAGTAAAAGACCTGCTTTGAGAATATTTACTTCGATTGCAAGTAAACCGCGACCGCGTGGGCTTGGTCGGGATTGAGGTCTCGTGTCACTATCGTCATCTCGGGGGCGTGCTTGCGATCGCCTTTGCGGAATTTGTCTAGCTGCGCTTCAATGTATTCGGCATTTTGGCCCGCGAGACGCGGGGCTGGGCTCTTGCCGTGAGCATCCTGTCCGTGACAGTTTACGCAGGCGAGGATCTTCTGCTCCGGCACGCCTTTGGTGAAGAGTTCTTGTCCTTGCTGCACGAGATCTTTAGGTCCGCGCCGGCCAGGTGCTGGACGTTGCTGCGCATACCACAGGACCGCCTGTTTTATCGCTTCCGGCTTAGCCGCATGCGCTACGCCCTCCATGTTGATCCGCTCGTTACGCGTGATGTTCCCGGCAGCTTGCTTTGTCCCTAGTACATTTAGCGCTTTACCGTATAGCTCATCCACGGATGGCGGCGGAATTTCCTGGAACTGTGCCAATTTCTTCGCCACGTAGGCCGGATCGAGTTCGGCGAGTCTTGGAAAGTACGGCAGTTCTGTGTTTCCGTCGATGCCATGGCATCCGGAGCAATAGCTGGTGACTATAGCCGGGGCATCCCAGTGCTTCTGGCCGTAAGCAGGGCCGGACCCGCCGATGGCGATCAGGCACAATGTCGTCGACGTAAGTGCTCTGCGCATCTTCCAAATTTCCTTCCTCATCAGAACGCGAAGAAAACACTGATCCAAAGTGTGTTGTTGTCCGACGGCTTGCGGCCAAGTCCATCGATGTTGCTAGCTAGGCCGTTGAACTTAGTAAAGCCTGCGTATTGAATCATTGCGATCACGTTCTGCGTTAGCGTGCGGTCTACCTCGAGTTCATAGCCGTTTGTGTTCGGTTTCGCCGAGAGCAAGTTTCCGTTTGCATCAGTTATGCCGTAAAGCGCTGCATTGTTGCTTCCATTGCTGAAGAAGTATCCGCCCGTGAAAGTCCATGAATCGCGGTACGCGAAGGAAGCACTCAGGTTGGCGGTCTTGAGATTACCTTTGGGAGTCGAAACATCACCTAACGGATAACTCCCATCCCAATGCTGTTGTTCGTAGATATATGAGCCTCGCAGTGTAAGTTTGCGCATGTCGCCTAAGTGCTGATACTGCGAATCGAAGCCAGTGTCGGCGAAGGTGTCCGCAGGTCCGGAAGGAGAGCCGCTGTCGGGAAAGACGCCCAAATGCATCCCGAACGTGCCTACCATCCAGACGTTCGGCCCTCGTTCTTTCGTCCAATAGGCACGCCAGTATGGATTCCATCCCTTCAAGTACTGGGCGCCAGTTGCGTACGAAGTGCCGGCGTTCATGAAGCGGAAGAAGTCATTGCCAACGCGGTACATGGAGAGTTCCACATAGAATTCGCGATCGAAGAGAGCATAGGCTCCAACACTGCCGCTCTCTTGCGCCAAGCTCGCGATCATCGGACTAGCGGGCGCGCCTGGCGCCTGCGGCGAGCCATAGAACGGGTATTGCCAACTGGGCACTGTGTTCCAGACATCTTGCACGCTGGGGTCGTTGTTCGTGTCGACACCGACGAGGAGTTCGTGATTGCCCGGGTGGAAGAAATGTGTTGCCCGAATATCTGTCGGCCCCGACGCGCCTTTCCAGCCGGGGAATTGATTGCTCACTCCATATTCGGCAAAGATGCCGGCCCAATTGGTCAGCTTTGCGCCGAGTTCGGCGGTTGTGCCATAGAATTCAGGCGTTCCGTTTTGCGTGACCACCAGTTGACCCTGCGAATTATTGGGCTGAGCCGCCCAGGTAATTCCCGCTTGACCGAGAACGCCCAAGGGCACGTATTCGAAACCTTCGCGATCAATGAATTCCTTGCCGGCGATGTATCCGGCAAGCTTGAAGAAGCGACCCCACGGAGTAAGCTGCGGCCAGTTTCCACCCACGTGGCAAGCCGCGCAACGCTGCCCTGTTTGTCGCGCATACGATGGGAGCCCGTAGGCTTTCGGCGCGAGACACATCGCGAGCCCAATGAAAACAAGCAATACAGCAGAGTGGCCGTTCGGGTGTTGTCTTTGATTCTGCTTTGTAGGGTGGGCATAGAGCGAATGCAAATAGGAATGCACGACACGCACCATCTTAGGGTATCGAAAAATGCCCACGGCCTTCATGTTTGGGTCACTCCCTTCAAGAGCCGCTACTTGTCCGGGGATACAAGGGCGCCGCAGCTCTCCTAAATACCGCCGATTAGATTGGGCGACTTCATTGACGTTTCCACAAATAACTTACAGGTACTTCTCAAGTACCGAGACGTTTCTTGTGTTTGAGCTGCGCCGCATGAGGTAGCCACTTTCGAGTGTTTGCAGGGGCTACATTGAACAGTTTCTGCAACAAATCTGAGACTACTCTTGACTGAAGGCGACGTAGGGTAGCCCGCAGAAGATGACCCGTCGTCATTCCGAAAACAGCAGTATCCTGGGATCGTGTTCGAGCCGTCAGTTATCCGGAAAGTGTCGGCCGGGTTCGTACCGACAAGTCGGCTTCGAGCCGCTCAACTTTTCACATGAGCCGTATCCGCGAACAATCCCGTAATCGTCGATAAGTGATTTCGGAGGTCGTTTCCTCTCGATCAGGTTAGGAAACGATTGCGCTGTTCCGGACTAGGAGCCGGGCAGACCGCCGCTTTCGATGAGAGCCGGCGACGATACTCAGCGATAAATTCATAGACTCGGTTCAGGATGAATGAAGGACAAAGCGAACCAAGGACTGCTAATCTGGACCACCAGCCGCCAAGATAGGCCGCTGCTTTGATCACCGCGGCTGATTTGGAAAACACCTGGCCGCCTTCGATCCACAAGATCGACTGAACCGATTGCAATCCACATACGCGACGCATTCGCTGGCCCAATTCGGAGTCGCGAGTCACAAACAACAAGTCATGCCGTTGTTCATGACGCAACATGAACTGAATCGAACGGCTACAGAAACCGCACGAGCCGTCGTAGACCAACAGCGGTGACCGATAGGCGGCAATTTCTGAGTAGGTCGCTGGTGTCATTGAGCTGCGATCTATTAAATCATCCAAACGCCGATTTGTATCACTCGACAAATCGATTTAGCCACCACGCGAAATACTCGAGATGGCCAGCCCTCCCGAAGTTGAGAGCGGCCCGGCCTTGCAACAGGTTAATCCTCGCAAGTGGGCCAGGTCCGCCGAAGCTACGGCCGAACAATGACATGATGTATCCGCGTTTAGCAGTAGTAATCCGGCGTCCCGGCCCAGCGGTCTGCAAGGCTCATGCTGAATGAGTTGAATGCATCGTGCCGTTCAGACGAGCCGCCAAGATTGAGGGTCCACGCAGGACCAGAATCAATTGATCCCCAGCATCCGCGTTAGGGCCGGGAGTAACGGCCCAAAAACGGTGATGTGGTCCGAGAGTGAGGCCATAAATGCCTTGTAGGCGCCAAGGAAACCGTTAGGCGAGCGAGTACGTTCCAACTCGTCGATGCGCGTAAGAATCATTGCACGGTCTTGATCATTTGCGATCAACGCAGCTTTCTCCCGCAGTTCCTCGAACAGTTGGTATGTAGATGTGGACACGGCGTTGCTGGAATTGTCGTTACCGTTCACGGTGATTCTGGAATTGGGCCCCTGGAAGTTGATGGTTTCGGCAATTTTGCCCACTCTCGGCGAGGTATGAGTGATTAAGGACTCGATTAATTCGAGGTTGCAGCCTGGTTCTCTACGTTCCCCGTTTTCGGTCTTGATCGTGTGCCAGTACTCCGAAAGAGCGGACCTCTCGCCATCCAGCTGCGTGACAACGCCATCGACGCCCGGCACTCTTACCCGAACCGAGACGCCCACGGCAAAGCGTTTTGATGACTTCATTGCTTGGATCCTGCTGAGTTGGAGTGCGGGACGCCTCAACTCCCGTGCTGCTCTCAGCATATCAGCGCCGATCTCTTGCGCTGTCTTATTGGGATTGCCCCAGCCCGGAAGTTCGCCAGTCGCAAGGTCGACAATTGCGGCTAGGGAGCCGCATTCAGCGGCTATTTCGATACTGACGTCCCTCAGCGCGGTGATCTCGGTTGATTGCACCATTGCTGCTTCGCAGCGTCTCACCAATTCGGAGACAGCTCGCTGAGTTCTCTCGACTTGTGTCGTCAACGCAACGGCCTCTGCGCGAAAATCTAGGGCTCCTTCGGCTGAGAGCGGTGTAGCCTCGGCATTCTTCAGTTCGAGTCCAGCGTCTGCAGGGAATCTGCATTGGTTTCTATTCTCTCGATCAGGGCAGCAATTTCATCTCCCATTGGTGAGTCACCTTGCAACCGTGTCCCCCTCCGCTGGCAGAAAACACCCCACTCTATTGTCTTCGAGCCGAAAGCGTGTTCCTCCATCCATTGTCACCTCTTCCGCGCCCATGCAGTGGTCCTCAGAATATTAGTCCCTGAAGTCGGCTTGTGTTCGGCGTACCTCTAGCGAGCTTCCCTCAGCCCATGTGGTTCAAGGATCAGTTCGTCTGAGTGATGCACAGAGTGAAGTTTGTCGTCGTTCTCTCCGTTCCGCACTGGCTAGTTTCAAGCTGCCCCGTAGGTCCGCTCATCTCTTCTCAGCCTTCAGCCGGGCGATCTTCTCCTCAGCATGCTTGCGCAATGCAGCTTTGAATTCGGCGTTGGGCGCCGGATCTGTGGCCAGTACCTGCAGACATTTCCCTTCCGCCGCCAGTGCTAGATCAGTCTTATTGTTTGCTATGTATGCGTCGCTGAGGCTATCCCAGGTATTGGCTGACTCCGGGTACGCGTCTCTATTGAGCTTCAATAACGTGAGCCCCTCTGTCGGATCTCCCCTTTGTAGGCGGTCGTATCCTAGCAGGTTCATCACGTATTCCGGGAACAAAACGGCGTGGGGATCGCGCTTGCGGACGTCTTCGAACATCTGTTCGGCTCGTTTCGCGCCACCGGGATGCGCAGCCAGTTTCCAGAATTCTGCGCCTTGCGTGCGGCGCGGAGTAAAGGACGCATTCGCATTGACCGGCGATTTGACGAGATTGTCCTGAAAGAACGCTACGATTTCGCGCTCGAGTTCGGGATGAGGTCCGAAGATCTCAGTGCCGTGTCGGCCATCTTTGAAGGCGACGAACTGGTTGCGAGGATTTTCGGTCACTTCGCTAAACCAGCGCATCAGTTCCGGTGCGGCGTGGACGTACTCGTCGTCAGAGGCTGCCGCGGTAAAGAGCGGAATCCACGGGTGCTGGACGAGAAAATCGAGGCCCTGCAGATCGGCGCCTCCGGCGAGCAAAACCAAAGCCTTAATAGAAGCATGACGTTCCGCGACCCCAATGGCGTTATTCACGCCGCAACTGCCTCCGCCAATGCCAATGCGCGATCTATCGACGCTTGGTTGAGATGAGAGGTATTGATAAGCGGCGTCGAAGTCTGCCGGCCAGCTCTTCTCTATCTGCGCGGCTGCTTCTGGAGACGCGCCCTCGTAGCGGGGACCACCACTCTCTCCAAAGCCTCGATTGTCGATGGTGAGAGCGTTGATTCCCTCTGAGCTGAGCAAGGCCGCGAGGGGATCCCACGATTTGCGCGTGGTGTTGCACATGTGCAGCAACAGAACGGCTGGTCCGGTGCGCTGGGACGGATAGAAAGTGGCGCGCAGCTTCGTTCCATCGGTGGAAACGATATCCACATCTTTGTGGGACGGGAGTTCCGCGGAGGCAAACACCCAGTTCAAGAAGAAGGCGAGCAAAACCGCCCCACGCATAACAGTTCATATATTAAGCCAGTGAACCGGAAGACGATCGGGCGCTGAGGGTTGCAGATCGACCAGGTCTATGTTTGATAAATGGAGTGGGCTAAAGCCACCCGTTGACCAAAGTCACTTGTCCGGAAACACGGCGATACAGCCAAAGGACGGGAAGGCTGTTTTAACTAAGCCTTCGCCGCCGCACTTGACTGTGTCTCGCGCATGACGAGCTTCAAAAGTTCGACTTCTTAGTTCGCCCGCACCAGCCCCTCGACAACTGCAGCAACTTTATCGAGTATCTGATGCCAACCCTCTACTTGACCGCTCTTTGTTGCGTTCTCCACGGTTTCATTTCCAATGAAGGTGAGTTTCGTCTGGCCGTTTCCCAAATCCTCAAAAGTAATCACGTCGTGCGCATCCTCGATGGCCTCATGTTCTATTCCATAGTGCGCAGGCTCAACCTTGTTTCCTTCGGAGTCGGAAAAATACATGGAGGAGACAATCTTCTCGTGCGGAACAATCTCGTGGTACTCCCCGCCATTCCAGAACTCCTGCCCATCCGGCGTTCTCATACAGCAGAGAAACTTCCCTCCAACGCGAAAATCCATCTTGCAAAAGGGCGCAGTAAAACCCTTCGGCCCCCACCACTGCATCACGTATTTCGGGTCTGTCCACGCCTTCCAAACCAGTTCGCGTGGGGCATCGAAAACTCTGGTCACAACCATCCGTTCTGTATTGTTAACCGTGCTTGTTGCCATCTTTGATCTCCTTTTTCATTTGGTTCACAACCACATCCAACTTGTCGAAGCTCTCTTCCCAGAATCGGCGATAACTGATCGCCCAGTCGCTGACTTTCTTTATCGCTTCCGGCCTAAGCGTGCATACACTCTCTCGTCCACGCTTCGTCTTGATCACGATCCGTGCCCGCACTAGGTACGCAATGTGTTTTGAAATCATCTGCTGCGAAAGGGCAAACGGTTCGGTCAATCCATGGACGGGGGCAGGCCCACGTGAGAGTCGCTCGATCATTGCCCGACGGGTCGGATCAGACAGGGCGGCAAATGTTGTATCCAACCTATCCACAACCCTATGGTAGTGGATTCCCGGTCAATGTCAAGGAGAATACTGCGTTTTCTGATTTTGTCTCCTTGATCTCTGGACCAAGACGACGAGAATGTCGACCACAAGATGCGCATGAGCGCGAGCCGCGCTCCGCTGTGACGCCCGGCAATCAGGGCCGGAAGTATGCGGATTGGCTCAGGATTTGTTCTCGATGCATCACGGGCTGTTGGCCAAGTAATCTTTTGCCAGTTGGTTCGCCAGTCCGATCGTCGGTACGCTATGGTTCGTACCGGTACCGTTATGTCCCGCCGGCTCCGCTAATGTCCGAGTAGCGGTGCGGCTCTCTTCCGGCTGCTAGCCCTGAAGCGGGTTAACCCCATCGGCGGTACTCTTGCGTAATGCGACCTCTTCGGTATTCCATCAACGTCACACTGGACGGGTGCTGCGATCATCGTGCAATGCTGGCGGACGAAGACTTGCATCGTCACGCAGCCGAGAACCTCAATCAGGCCGATGCCCTCCTCTTTGGCCGCGTGACTTACGAAATGATGGAGGCAGCGTTTCGGCCGCCGGCGCAGACGGGAGCGAGGCCTGATTGGATGGAACCCTTCGCCCGGACGATCGGCGCGGCAAAGAAGTACGTCGTGTCGAGCACCCTTGAGCGGGTCGCTTGGAACGCGGAGCTCGTGCGCGGGGATCTACGGACGGCCGTTCAGCAGCTCAAGCGGGAGTCGGGTAAGGGACTGTTGGTGGGAGGCGTAAAGCTCCCGCTGGCGTTGGCGGAGCTGGGATTGATCGATGAGTACGAGTTCGTGGTGCAGCCCAGGCTAGTGGGCCACGGGCCGACATTGTTCGCGGGGCTATCGAAGTGTGTCGACTTGAGGCTCGTGAGCCGGCTGGAGTTCGGCTCGGGGGCGGTGGCGATGCGGTATGAGCCGAGAAGGTAGCCATTGGGCTTGTTAAGTCGGCCTTTGTCAGATCAGTTCCTGAAGGATTGGCAGACCGGAACTTAGCAGTGATAAGTACCGGAAGTCAACTTCCGACCGGCCAATTTCCGGGTTGCGTAATCTGTCCATCAAAATCCACGTCGAGATAAAATCAACGGCGTGACGAGATTCCGCCGTGTTTGGAGGCTCGCTTGGAGGTGATACGTCGAGCGATCGACTACCTCGAAACTGAATAAGAGTTGCGGCGATCCGGAAAGTGTCCGTCAGATACCGAAGGATATGTCGGCCAGCATGGCGGAACCGATTTAGGGCGAGACCGGTTCCAGTCCGATGTGATCATTGCACGAATACCATGTAGCTCCAGGGCCGGAGTTCGAGGCGTGTAGAGGCATTCAGGTCAGTCGCCTGCCTGGAGAAGTATTCGGTGTAGTGGCCGTGATACAGGCGATCTTGGAACGTCACACTCTGCGGCTGAGCGGAGAGATTAATAACGGCAAAGATCTTATCTTTGTCATTCCTCCGAACGAAGCTGAGCACCTGATTGGGCGCGCTGTTGACCACGGGGATCATGCGAGCCCCCCAGTGGGCATTCCAGAGTGCTGTGTTGGCGGACTTGAGCGCGAACAGTTTCTGGTAAAGGTCGCCTTCGGCGGACTGCTTCCAGACGATCGGGTCCTTTTCGAAGAACTTCAACCGGTGGTTGTAGCCGGCCTCCTGACCGTTGTAGATCAGTGGCATGCCTTCGCCGATAACCGAGAGGACGATGGCGGGGTCAAGACCTGGACCGAACTGTTCGAACTCCGTGCCCTCCCACGCATTCTTGTCGTGGTTTGAGACAAAGATCATCGCGATCCCATCCGGCGGATAGAACTTTTCGTTCCACGAATAGTAGGTGAAGATCTCGCTCAGGTCGGACTTCTTGCCGGTGGTCACGGCACGCACGGCGTCGTACCAGCTCCAGCCGTAGAGCATGTCAAAGGCACGGGCTTCCAAGTCGCGCGACTGCCACTCGGCGAGCCAGAGGGTGGGTTTTATGGCATCCATCTGACGCCGGGCTTCATTCCAGAAGTCGAGCGGGACAAAGCCCGCAGCATCGCAGCGGTAACCGTCCACGTCGGCGGTCTTAACCCAATACAGCATGGCCTCGGTCATGTATTGGCGCAGGGCCGACTTAGAGTAGTCAAGATCGATGATGTCGTCCCAATCCCACCACGGCGTCGGGGTGAACTCGCCTTTCCAGTTCCGGGCATACCAATCTGGATGCTGGGTGACGAGGACGTTGTCCCACGCGGTGTGATTGCCCACCCAATCGAGAATCACATGGAGACTGAGGGCGTGGGCGGCAGCGACGAAATGTTTCAGATCGTCGAGCGTGCCAAACTCCGGGTTGACGCTGTAGTAGTCCTGGACGGCATAGGGACTGCCCAGCGAGCCTTTGCGATGGAGTCGACCGATCCTATGGATGGGCATGAGCCAAATGATGCCGATGCCGGTCTGCTTGAGCCGCGGCAGATCCTTTTCAGCGGCGCGGAAAGTGCCTTCGGGCGTGAACTGCCGCAGGTTCATCTGGTAGATGGCAGCGCTCTTAGCCCAATCCGGATGTTGGAGCTGCACATAGGGCTTCGGCTGATATACCGCCAGGTCCGGCGAGGCTGCGGGCAATTGCGCGGAAAGATGGACTGAGGCAAAAAGGGCAACTAAGCAGCCGAGGAGGCGAGCGCGCACGGGAACCTCAAGGATCGGGAGTCTCGCAAGAACAGACATGGTGCGATGCAGCTCACATTCTGTCATGTTTACTCATACCGCAGTGCTTTCATTGGTCGATTCGCGCGGCACGCAGACGCTGCGGCCCAGCCGTGAACATCGTCCCACTGCTCCTAGGACTGCACGTGCGGGCTGTACACCTGTTTGACTATAGGCAGAAGTGGAACGAAGATGGTCTGGACCGGAGATTTCATCGGCATGAATCGATATTGCGTAACGGCCGGGGATGAATGCCCACGGGTCCAAGGCAGCATTCCTGATGGCAGGCGATCGGCCTGGCGCCACACCGGGCCTCCTTTTGCGGGCATGAGTTTGATTCTCTTGACTGTCATTTCGGCTGCGCCAGCCGCTGCTCAGGGCGCAGCGCCGCCTCAGGCCGAAGCTCCCGAGCAACTCGCTCCTTACCTCCAGCCCCAGCGCCTGGTCGCCATCGCGGGAGGGCGCACGATCAATCTCGTCTGTCTAGGGCAAGGCTCGCCGACCGTCGTCCTGACCGCCGGGGCGGGAGGCTGGTCGCAGGTATGGAACCGGATTCAGAGTCCACTTTCACGCAGAACGCGCGTTTGCGCGTGGGATCCCGCCGGACTCGGCTTCAGCAGCCCGAGCCCCGAGCCGCAAGATGTCATTCACAAGACCGAAGATCTCGAGGAGGCATTGAAGGGAGCCCACCTCGATGGTCCCTACGTGATGGTCGCGCACTCCCTCGGGGCGTACGTCGCCCTCCGGTTCGCCGACCAACATCGAAGGACGGTAGCTGGGATGGTCTTGGTGGATCCCTCCATCCCCGACCAAGATGCGGTCAGGAAGCGCGTCGCGCCGAAGTTCGCGGCATTCGGCGACGCGGCGCCAAGGGCGGATCTGGAGCGGCTGCGCCAGTGCGCCGCTGAGCTCCGGAGCGGCGCTCTGAAACGCGGCACGCCAGGGTTCGAGCAGTGCACGGCCCAGCCGTTGCCTGAAAACTTGGCACGCCTGTCGGAGCGCCTTGCACAACTCAATGCCGATCCCGCGAGGTTACTCACCCAGGCCTCGGCAATCGAAAATGGTCCTCTTAGCGGGCGCGAGGTGGTCAATCCGCAGCGTCGTTACGATGACATGCCGCTGATCGTGCTGACAGCCGGCCGTCACGCCATGCCGCCGGATGTGCCCGCGAAAGTGCGTGAGCAGGCGGCGCTGTTTTTCCGGGCGCTCGCGTCCGGGCATGACGCCTACGCTGCGCTATCCACGCGCGGACGGAATCAGCTTGTCCCGGATGCCTGGCATTTTATCCAGCTTGAGAATCCCCCAGTGGTTCTCGCAGCGATCAACAGCGTGCTGGCGGAGATCCGGTCCCAACCGCCTTCACAATCGACGGCGCGCTGATGAAGCACGGGTGATGATCATTTCCAGGCGACTCACACTTGATGTGCTGGAGTTCCAAACTACTATCAACGAGGGCAAGGGGATGCAGGAGCAAGCAGGCAATCAGGTGAACCGCGAGCTAAATGAGTCCGACGGAGCGCCCGCCAGGCCCACGGGCGCAGTCTCGGGAGAGTTTGTCACCGAGATGTTCGAGTACGACGGTGGACGGCAAGCCACGGTGTACGTTCCACCGGCCCCGCCCGAAGCGATCGTCTTCGCCGGCGACGGCCAGAGAATCCCGAAGTGGGGCCGGTTGCTCGAGAAGGCCAACGTACCGTCCACGATGATCGTCGGTATACATGGGCTGACCGATGAGATGCTGCGGCTCCATGAGTACTCACCGGGCTTTGAGCCGGAGCGGTTCACCGCACACGAGAGGTTCTTCGTCGAGGACGTTCGCCGATGGACGGAGTCGCGGTTTGGCGTGGCGCTGCCCAGTGAACGTACCGCAGTGTTCGGCGTCTCGGCGGGTGGAGAACTGGCCCTCGCTCTTGGGCTGCGGCATCCACATGTCTACGGTGCGGTCTTGTGCGCCTCGCCTGGGGGCGGTTACAAGCCGCCTGAGGTTATGCCTGATCCGCTTCCGCGCACATACCTTGTCGCCGGCACACAGGAGCCGTTCTTCCTCGAGAACGCGAGGAGGTGGGCGGACGCGCTGCGCGATGCAGATGCGGATGTCGTCATGAATGAGCGAGCCGGGTCGCATGGTGGCGCATTCTGGCGAGAAGAGTTCCCGCTGATGGTCGCGTGGGCATTCGGACGATGATAGCGCCGGCATGAATCGAGACGTGTAGCGGGCTGCCGAGCGTTAAGCATGACCGAGCCGCTGTTTGAGAAAGCGTCCGGTGTGCGAATTTCGTGAGGCCGCAATTTTTTCCGGTGTACCTGCGGCGACGACCTCTCCTCCAGCGTGGCCGCCTTCCGGTCCCAAATCGATCACGTAGTCGGCGGTCTTAATCACGTCGAGATGGTGCTCGATGACCAGAACTGTGTGGCCTGCGCCCACGAGCCGATTCAGACACTCCAGAAGGTGCTCCACATCGGCGAGG
>JBAUUG010000136.1:0-5995 GCA_049582585.1 Bryobacteraceae bacterium
ACTCTGGACTTTTGTTACGCCGGATGCCCCGGGCATCTGCTTTCTCCAGAACCCCGCGAGTGGCCTCGTCATCGACATTCAAGGGGCCAGCACGAAACCCGGTACGCATCTAGACGCCTATACGAAAAAATCGAGCTATCCCGACTGGAACAACCAGCTCTGGACGTTCGCACCATCGTCGGTGTCGGAATATTACTTCATCGTAGGCGACGGTAATCTTGTTATTGACGTTCAGGGGGCCAGCACGAAGGCCGGTACGCTGCTCGATGCCTATACGCAGAAAACGAGTAGTCCCGATTGGGATAACCAACTCTGGACGTTCATAGACGAAGACGGCAACTTTGTACCCCCTCCTCAACAGGAGATATTGAAATTTACCGTTGCGTATCTTAAGTCGCTCAAATAGTTAAGGATAGCTGTCGACAGCGCCAGGGATCGATTGTCATCTGCTTCTTTCCTGCTTTCGCAATAGGCCTATGGAAAGCGATGTGAAACGCGGTGTCTTGTTTGTTGTCGGGACAGGCATTAAGGGCGTCGGGCGGATTACGATGGAGGCGCAGGCCGCCATTGAGCAAGCCGACAAAGCGCTGTACTTGATTGGTGATCCAGTGATGGAGCGTTGGGTTCAGAAGCTTAATCCAAAAAGCGAGTCTCTTTACGTTTTCTATGAAGAAGGCAAAGATCGGTTCGTTAGCTACGTCAAAATAGTTGAGCGAATTCTGTTCCATGTTCGGGAAGGGCTGGGCGTCTGTGCCGCGTTCTACGGGCATCCCGGCGTATTCTCCTACTCAGCACATGAAGCGATCAGACGCGCGCGTCTGGAGGGATTTAGCGCGAAGATGCTGCCTGGAATTTCTTCGCAAGATTGTATGTTCGCCGACCTGGGCCTCGATCCCGGCAGGGCTGGTTGCCAAAGCTTTGAAGCTACCGATTTCTTAATCCACAGGCGCAAGTTCGATACGCGCAGTGCTCTGATGATTTGGCAGATAGGAGCTATTGGCGAGTTATCTTTCCAGCGGCAATGCGATCCTTCAGACGGGTTACGGGAGTTAGTTGGGTATCTCGAGAATTACTATGATGGGACCCACGAAATGGTCATCTACGAAGCCAGCCGAAATCCTGCTTCCGATCCGGTGATTCGCGTCGTTCTCTTAGAGAAACTCCCGTGGGCGGGAGTTACACGGACCTCAACACTTTATATACCGCCTAAGGAGCAAGCAGTGGCCGATCCTGACATGCTCATCAGGCTAGGCCTTTCTGAAAACGGGGCCAAGACGAAGGACGAGTTTATCTCGCTGGGGCTCACGTTGCCGTATCAGAAACTCTGAGTCTCGGAATCGCGGAGCAGCTCTTTCAATCGCAACGCGTTTTGAGCGGCGTACCCGGCTTGATCGTTATCGAAATACAGGTATACGGCCTCCAGCTCACGCTGCCACTGGCGTATCTGGCCAGCCCATTCGGAGAGAGCGGCATCGCTGTAGCTGCCCTGGTATTTGCCGCCGGGTCCATGCAAACGGACATAAGCGAAATCGGCGGTGACCTGCCTTGGCGATTGCGTTCCGGCTAAATCGAAAGCGCAATAAGCGATATTGTGGCGTGCGAGGAGAGAATATGTCTCGGGCACGCTCCAGGTGGCGTTGCGAAACTCGAAGGCGTAGCGATGGACGGCAGGGAGGAAACTCAGAAAATTGCCGAGACGGTCTAAATCCAGGTCCCAATTCGGGGGGAGCTGGAACAGGATGGGGCCGAGCTTGTGCCGCAAAATCTCGACGGCATCCAGAAATCTACGAAGCCCTTGCTCGGGATCTTTCAGCTTCTTCATGTGGGTGAGGAAACGGCTGCCCTTCACGGCGAAGCAGAAGCCTTCAGGCGTGCAATCGCGCCAGCGTTCGAGGCTGGCGGGTTTCGGAAGATGATAGAAGCTGTTGTTCAGCTCGACCGTGTCGAACCTTTCCTGGTAATACGCGAGCATCCTGGAGGCTGGGGTGCGAGGAGGATAAAACGTGCCTACCCAATGTTTGTAATGCCAGCCGGAGGCGCCGATGCGAACTGAAGCGGCCATCGTTTATAGACGCCGCGATAGGATACATCAATGACGCTTCGATTATGGTTCTTGTGCCTCGCCCTGATGACGACACCGACCTTCGCCCGCTGGTCCGATGCGGAAGCCGACATTCGGAATGTGCTGACGACCCAGGCCGAGGCGTGGAACCGGGGCGACATTGCGGGGTTTGTCGCGAGCTATGCGGAGGATTGCACGTTCGTCGGCACGCAAGTGCTGCATGGGCGAGCGGATCTGCTGGCGCGGTATCAGAAGGCTTATCCTTCGCAGGCCGCCATGGGGAAGCTCACGTTCGAGAATCTGGCAGTGCGTCAGCTGGACGAGCGTATCGCAATCGCAACGGGCGAGTGGCACGTCGAGCGTATCTCGAGCTCGGGCGGACCAATTGGCGGGGTCTTCAGTCTAGTGCTGCAGACACACGGTGGAACGTGGCAGATTGTCCTCGATCACACGACGTAGCGGCTAGAATTTCTTTCACCAGCGCCCCAATTTTCATAAACCGGTCGAGATCCGGAGGTTTCTGGAAGTAATTCGCGGCTCCAAGACGTTCCGCCATCGCGCGGTCCTTGGGGGAATCAGAGGAGGTGACAATCAGTACCGGGATGTGGCGGAACCTTGCGCTCTGTCTAACGCGAGTGAGCACCTCTTCCCCATTTCTCTTCGGCAGATTGAGATCGAGGAGCAGCAAGTCCGGGCAGCGCACGGTATCGTCAGCGTCCCCGCGCATTACGTAGTCGATCACTTTATCGCCGTCATCCATGGCAAGCATAGTGTGCTCAACCTGGTGCTGCTTGAGAGCGCGGCGCATCAGCATCTCGTCAGCGCGGTTATCTTCCGCAACCAGAATCAGAACGCCGCGCTCACTCTCCTCTTCAGGCATCGCCGTTCCCTCGCGCGGGTAATGTGAAGCAAAACGTGGAACCTTTCCCGAGCTCGGATTCCACCCAGATGTGGCCCCGGTAGCGCTCAATGATCTTTTGGCAGAGGGCCAGTCCAATGCCGGTGCCCGGATATTTATCCGCCGAATGAAGGCGCTTGAAGATACCGAAGATCTGCGTAGTATAGTGCGATTCGATTCCTATGCCGTTATCGCGAACGGAAAATAACCACTTGTCGCCCCTTGGCGCGGCCGAGATGTGAATGATTGGAGGGTGCTCGAATTTGCGGTATTTAATGGCGTTGCCGATCAGATTTTGAAAGAGCTGCTCGAGATGGACCGGATGCACGTATAGGCTTGGAAGATCGTCATACTGGACTAAGGCGCGGCTCTCTCGAATGGCGGCTTTCAGGTGGAGCAGAGTGCTCTGAAGAGCGAGGACAGCGCTGGCTGCGGCGTGAGGCGGATCTGAAATGGCAGCGGTTCGAGTGTAGGACAAAAGATCCTGCACCAGCAAACCCATGCGTTTCGCACCCTCGGTAATGTATCCAAGATATTCGTCGGCTTGCCGGTCAAGCTTCCCGCTGTACATGCTGGTGAAAAGCTGGGTGTAGCAGGAGATGTTGCGGAGGGGCTCCTGAAGGTCGTGACTGGCCGAATAGGCGAATTGCTCAAGGGCGTGATTGGCATGGAGGAGATCGTCATTGGATTGTGCGAGCGCCTCAGTACGTTCTCGAACCCGCCGCTCGAGGACGGCTGCGTAGCGTTGGCGCACAAACGCCTGGCCTAAGGCGGCCAGCAGATCTCCGTACATCTGGAGCCTTGCGGAGCTGACCGGAACTTGACGGATGGCGGCTTGCCAAAGCTGCTGCGCGGATGCCCCATATTCCGCGGCCACTCGCTGCAAGGGCAACGGCTCGGGGTAGCGGCTGAAAACTTGCCCGGCGAGCAGCGCTCCCAAAGGTTGGCCGCCGAGCGACAAGGGCACGGCGGTGTGAGTAAGCCCAGACGGGCCGCGAACGATGACCGGGCGGCCGGTGTTCAACGCGTCGGCGACTGCGCTGCAGGGCACGTCGGAGAGGAGGCAAAACTGGCAGGCCGCGCCGGGTTCCGCACCCGCTTCCCGAGCCAGCCGCCAAACCGGTTGAGGGTTGTGACAGGGTCCCAGGAGATGTCCCTCAGGGTCTGTCAACGCCACGGCAAGCTTCATCGCGCCCGCGTAGGTTTCCAGGATTTTGCTCCAGCTTTCAGGGTTGAGCAGCTCCGACCTAAAGTCCCGGGACAGCGCAATAGCGCCTAAAGGCTCATCGTTAAGGTTGTCTTCCTCAGGCGAGGGTTGTACGGGCGAACTGCCGGCGGCAGCCAGACCGAGTTTTTTCGAATTCACCTGACCGACGCCGCCTTGGCTTTGGGAGCCTCCTTTTTGTCGAGACGCTGGAAGCGCGTAGGAGCTCTGCTCAAGACGCTGGAGTAGCCGGCGAGCGGAGATGGGGCGGCGGCGCTCTCGGCGACGGGAAGAAGAGCGATTCCGCCTTGACCGATCACGTACTCCCGGCTATCGAACTCGTGCTTGCTGCCGCGCGCTTTGACCACGGTGAGGCAGCGTCGGAGCGTCGTGCCGAGTTCCACCAGACTCAACACGATGATGTTGTCGACGATGGAGCTGACAGGGAAATCAGGCATGTAGGAGGAGATTCCCAAGAATTCCGGGTTCTCATAGTTGAAAAACGTGGTCATGAGGCGGCTCTTACTGTACGCCACGAGAGCATGAAAAAAGTCGCGATACACACGTTGATTCCGAAGGGCGGTGCTATAACTGGTGGTCCCATCGATTACCATTCGCTGAATGCCATGCTCCTCGATGGTGCTGATGATTTTGGCGAAATGGGCGTCGATATTCAACTCCTGTGGGCTCTCAAACAGGATGTGGATTGTGCCGGAATCGATCTGCGCCTGGAGATCTAAACCGAGTGTCTCGGCGTTGCGCACGATCTGGGCGGGGTGCTCGTCGAGAGAGATGAGCAATCCGCGCTTGCCTTGCTTCAACGCTCCTTCGCGCAAAATTTGGGTGCCGAGAACGGTTTTGCCGACACCGGAAACACCCACGACCATGGTTGTGGACCCGTCAAAGATGCCGCCGCCGATGAGGGTGTCCAGCGCATCAACGCCGATTAGGGAGCGCCGCGCTACAGACGTCGGCTGAGCGCTAACGCCGTGCAAGGGCGCCTGCACGCGGCGGAAGACTTGCAATCCCTTGCCGCCGGTGATTCGCAGCGTGTGCTCGCCGGCCTCAAAATCCTGTCCGCGGCTTTTAACGATTTCGATGCAGCGATGCATGCGCCGATCATGGCCGGAGCGCTGCAAGTGGATCACGGTGTCGGCGAGAAACTCGGCTGCTTCCATAGCGGGGAGCGACTCATGGTGCTTCCCGCATTCGTGCGATAACATGGCCGTCAAGTTCTCGCGGTTGAGTCCCTCGATGAGTTGCTGCAAAATCTCGCGGAAAGAGGCGGCTTCGTTGGCTTCGGATGTGCTTGCGTTGTGCGGAAGTTGGCTTAACAGCCCGATGCCATCGATAAAGATGCGCCTCGCGCCCATTTCCGACGCGGTTTCCAGAAGCAAGCTATCGGGTGAACGCATTTCCTGATCGAGCACCTGGGGACTGGTGAAGACGATTTGGAGCTTGTTTTGCGCCTGCAGCTGTTTGAAATCCCAGCCGAAGGCCGCGGCATCCCGGACCAGCTTGTCCGGACTGGTCTCAAAGACAACAATGAGGCCGGGCTCGTCGAACCGGGTGATTCCACGATATATGAATTCCATTCCGAGCAGAGTCTTGCCGCTTCCGGTCGAGCCCTGGACAAGGATCACATTGGTCGACGGTATGCCGCCCAGCAGGATCGCGTCGAGGCCATCGATGCCGGTCTCAACCAGCGAGTTTGGGGCCGTTGTAAACATTCGTTTCAGGCCAGGTGCAAGCCTGTGCGCTCGCGGGGCGCCCTGCGGCGCACGGAATGCCGGAGCTTTTTCGAGACCAGCAGGCGCAGACTGCGTTGATC
>JBAUUG010000137.1:0-19354 GCA_049582585.1 Bryobacteraceae bacterium
AGTAATGGCATCCCGGCAGCCAACCGGGGCATCGACATGAGAGAGAATTAAGCGATGCCCCTGCGCGAGCACATTCAGGCCATCAAGCGCGAAGATCCCGCCGCGAAAAGCAGCCTTGAGATTCTGCTTTGCTACTCGGGCCTTCACGCCGTGCTGTTTCATCGCGTCGCCCATTGGTTCTACCGCCGAAAAAGCTATGTTTTGGCCAGGCTGATCTCACAATGGTCACGTTTCCTGACCGGTATCGAAATTCATCCTGGCGCAAAGATCGGCGAGCGCCTGTTCATTGACCACGGAACTGGAGTAGTCATTGGCGAGACAGCCGAGCTGGGAGACGACGTGCTTCTGTACCAAGGCGTCACGCTTGGCGGCACCGGGAATGAATGCGGAAAGCGGCATCCGACGCTCGGTAATCGGGTGGTCGTTGGCACGGGCGCCAAGATATTGGGCAACATAACACTTGGCAATGGAGTGAAGGTGGGGGCGGGATCGGTGGTCGTCCACTCTGTCCCCGCCGGTTCGACGGTCGTGGGAATCCCCGGACGCGTTGTGAAAGCCCGCGCTGAGGCGCTCGGCACCCTCGAACACGGCCGCGTCGCCGCGTCTGCGGAAGCGGAGCCTGCGGATCTTGAGCAGCTTACCGATCGCATTCGAGAGCTGGAAGCGTTGCTTCGGCTCTTGCTGGAAGAGCGCGTTGGACAAGGCCGCGGCTAAACCACCCTGAGTACCTCCATAATTTTCGCGTCGGGTTCTTCACTCGCTATTTTTTTGAGAACTTCCGCCGAAGCCCTTTCATGATCCGCTCGCCGAGAGTTCCGAAAGGCTGATCGGTAGTCAGGTACGTCCAAGTCGCCCCGCGCTCAAAGACCTCTTGATTTTGGAAATGGATCTCGCCATTTTGAATCTCAGCGGCCACGAACGCGGCTGCGATATCTTCTTTCAAGCAGCTGTTGAAATCCTCGTAAATCTGCTGCACGCCCGTGAGGAACTCATATAGCGGGTCCCGGCCGCCCCAGGAAACCCAGTGGATGCCGCCTCTCAATTCCGCAACATTCGCAAGGTAGTCGGCCCAGACGTCATCAATAACTGCGAGAGCGAGACGCCGGCCGGCTGCTTCGACCGCATCTTTACCTACGCGTTCGGACAGATCGCGATATTGCTCTTCCGACAGCATCGAAGCAATGCTCCATTCCTTCGATAACAAAATCTCGCGCCGCAGCTCATACACTTCGCGGCGCTGATCCTCAATCACCGATTCGTATTTCCAGAGCGTTCCGCGCATCTCCAGATTCTGGCTCTCCGCGGTGCGTTGCACGCTGTCGATATCCGGATTATTGGCGATACCGAAGCGCATAAGTAAGTCATCCTCGAGACTGATGAAGAAGCGAGACGTGCCTGGATCCCCTTGACGTCCAGCTCGGCCGCGCAGTTGATTATCAATCCGCCGCGCCTCGTGACGCGTTGTGCCCATCACGTAAAGACCGCCGAGTTCCAGCACCTTATCGCGTTCTCTGGGCGGATTCCCTCCCAATAAAATGTCGGTTCCCCGCCCCGCCATGTTGGTGGAAATCGTCACCGCCCCAAGCGCACCCGCCTGGGCTATAATTTCGGCCTCCGCCTCATCGTTCCTCGCGTTCAGTACGGAATGCGGTATTCCGGCGGCCCGCAGCCCTCGGCTCAATAATTCCGATTCCTCCACGCTTGCGGTTCCCACCAGAATCGGGCGGCCAGATTGATGGACCTTCCGAATCTCTTCAATAACCGCTCGGTTGCGGGCATCCTTGTCCGCATACACAACGTCCGGTAGATCCTGGCGAATCACCGGGCGATTCGTCGGGATGACCGTCACCGGCAGCTTATATACTTTCCAGAACTCTTCGGCCTGCGTAGCGGCCGTACCGGTCATGCCGCAGATTCGCTCATACATTCCGGTTAAAGCTTGTACGGTAATCGAGCCGAGAATGCGGCCCTGTGTCTTTAGCGCGATGTGTTCTTTTGCTTCAATGGCGGACTGTAGACCCGCAGGCCAGCGACGGTTCTCCGCGATGCGGCCTTTGAACTCGTCCACCAATTCAATCGAGCCATTCTTGACTACATAGTCGACATTCAGCCGCAAGAGCACATGCGCATGCAGCGCGTCCTGAACCGCCGTCAGAACCCGCAGGTTCTGCTCATCGAATAGGCTCCCGCAGCCGAGAGCTGCTTCAACGCATTGAATTCCGGCGTCGGTCAACTGCACGTTGCGCGCGAACTCATCGGCAAAATAATGCGCATGGGATCGAAGGCTCGCGGCCACCCGATCGACCCGATAGGCAAGCGCCGGATCTTCCGGAAGCCCGCCGGCAATCACCAGCGGGATGCGGGCCTCGTCGATCAGGATGGAATCGGCCTCGTCAATCAGCGCGAACGCAAACTGCCATTGCACTAATTCATCCGCGCTCCGGGCCAGGCTATCCCGTAAGTAGTCGAACCCAATCTCGTTCGCAGTCGCGTAGGTGACGTCGCAGAGGTATGCGGCGCAACGCCGGTCGGCAGGCATACTCTGCGCGATATGCGAGACGGAGAGACCAAACCAGTCGTAGATCCCGCCCATCCATGCCGCGTCGCGGCGAGCCAGATAATCGTTGGCCGTCATCACATGCGCGCCGCGTCCTTTAAGTGCGTACCAAACCACAGCGGGCACGGCGGCAAGAGTTTTGCCCTCGCCGGTCTGCATCTCCGCGATTTGCCCGCGTTGCATAGCAAGCGCACCCAAGATCTGCACGTCGAACATGCGCAGCCCGAGCACACGCTCTGCGATGACCGCCGTCGCTGCGAAGATTTCGACAACACTGCCGGTATCGCCGATATTCCTGGCGAAGGATTTGAGGCGATCGTCGGAAAGCGCGCTTAGCTCGTTTCTCCGCCGGGTGATCGCACGTAGTTGGTCCTCAGACTCACGCTCCCGGAGTCTGAGGAAACGCATGACGTTTCCTAAAGACACGCAGAGAAATCTACTTAACCAGGCCCAGTTTCTTCAAATCCGGCTCCGGAAGCGGCGGATAAAACTGAGCTTGTCCGAACGTCTTCTTCACTCGCCCGTCCTCCAGCGCCACGCCGAATGGCGGATCTACAAACGGAAACGCGTTCTTCAGCTTGGCTAATTCCAGACTTGTAGAGGCCTTCAGGTGCGTGTCGTGCAGAAACTCTCCGGCCCACTGGGGGTTCACCGTCGGGATGGCAACGATTTTCGTATCTCCCCAGTTCAGCTTCGACATGAATTTCGATGCTGCATCGCAATGCATGCAGGAAGGGTCGTAGAAGAAGAGAAACACTTTGCCTTGGGTCAGATCCTGAGGTTTGCCGTCCACCACCACGGGCGTTGGCACTTGCGCGTTGTGCCGCTCGGCTGCGTTTACCCCGAAGCTCACGCCGGCAAACACGACCAGAGCGAGAAACGCCACCGCCGGCACGCGCAGGCTCGGCACCCGCGGCGACCAATGGAACGCGGCGAGCGCGAGCAGCAACATCACACCATCGCCGATGAAAAACCCGGGCCCGATAGTTCGCTTGATCAGGGGAAAACAACTACACTCATGCCCCACTAAAACGTGATAGTAATACGCGATCCAGCCGATAAAGAAGATCAGCAACCCGGAGCCAAGCAGCCCGCCCCATCGCCTGAAGCGCGGCATAAAAAGCAGGCATGCCGCTAAAAGTTCCACCGTGCCTAGCGCTACGGCGCCCAGCACGCCTAAGCCCGCCGGCACTTGCGCCTGTTCCAGCAATTCGCCGGTCTTGAATGGGCTGAGAACTTTCCATCCGCCCGAGACGAGGAAGATCAAGCCCAGCAGAACGGCTGCAGTTGTGGCGAGGACCCGTTCCCAGCGCGCCTTATCTTCGGTCATTTAACTAAATTGTATTCTGATCTGTTACGAACCCGTGCATGAGATTCGTGTAACCGTACCGGAAGGGCGCGCAAAAGATGTCGCGGAGCTGGCATTGCGCGCCGGAATCACACAGGCCTCCGTGTATCCCGTTTTCGCGTACGGCCCCAATCAAAACAAAGAAGTCGTCAGCGCGGAGACATCCACCCCGAAAGCCAAAAAATTCGCGGACAGCGTCCTGACGTCACCCTGGTTCGATTCGGCCGAATGCTCAATCAGCTCGCGCGAGCTGCGCGCCATTGTCACCAATGCCCACCCTCACGATCTTACGCAGCCCATGCTCGAGCCTCCGATAAATGTCTTCGAAGATCTCTGGCAGCTGAGTCACGTCACCATCAGTTATATTGCTCGCGCTCTCGCCGGAGCGATTCTTCTGGCTTACGGGATGTTGGAGGGCAACCCGATCACTATAGTTGTCGCCGCGCTATTCTTACCCTTTCTCTCGCAGGTTCTGGCCATCAGCTTCGGCGCGTGGGCCGGAGATTTGGCCCTTGCGCGACAAGGTCTCAAAGCGCTTCTGGTGAGCACCATCGCGTCTGTTTTTGGAGGCGCTCTTGTTACCGTTCTGCGCGGCCCCCCCATGCTCTTCCACAGCTTCACAGCTCCGCTTCCCAGCTTCGCGCTCTCAGTTGTGATTGGAGTCACCGCCGGAATCCTCACTGAGGATGACGCGGGCCGCCGTTATTTGATCGGAGTGGCGGCCGCGGTCAGCTACGGCATATTCCCGGTTTGGTTCGGGTTTTGCCTGGTCCAAGGCTTCCCGGATCGAAGCGTCACCGTTCCGCGCATCGGCACGTTCGCGATCAACGTCGCCACCATCACGGTCTTCGCCTTGGTTGGCTATTTGTTGCTCGATATCAAGCGCAAGGATGTAAGAGGATTCGTGCGCCAGCGTTCCAGTAAAAGAGAGTAACCACATTATGAGCTACATACCGACTTCACTATCCCTTGCGCTTGCATTGCTTACTTGCACCACTATGTCCGCCGCTCCGTCCATGAATTCGAAGAAGATCGACGCCCGGGTGAAGGCCATTACGAAGTCGGCCATTCTGATCGACACGCACAACGATATCCCGAGCTTCACGATTGACGGCGTGGACATCGGCAGCTCGCCCAAAAACCACACCGATATTCCGCGATTGCGTCAAGGCGGAGTCGGCGCCATCTTCTTTTCGGTCTATGTCGCAGCCACGTACGTGAACGGCAATCACTCCGCGAACCGGACGCTCGAGATGATCGATACGGTTTACCACGACATCCTTAATCGCTATCCCGACACCTTTACCCTGGCCTTGACTGCCGACGATATAGAGAAAGCGCATCGCAAGCACAAGATCGCCGGACTCATGGGAATTGAGGGCGGCCATGCCATTGAAGACAGTTTGCGTCTGCTGCGCGATTATTATCGCCTCGGCGTGCGCTACATGACTCTGACACACTGGAACACCAACAACTGGGCAGATTCCTCCGGTGACATCGGCGATCCTAAGATCGAGCGCCACAACGGGCTGACTCCGTTCGGTAAGGATGTCGTGCGCGAGATGAATCGGTTGGGCATGATGGTCGATATCTCGCATACCGCCGATAAGACTTTCTACGACGCTCTCGAAACCAGCCAGGCGCCCATCATCGCATCGCATTCATCTTGCCGCGAGGTCACCAACGCCCCACGCAATATGACGGACGACATGATCGCCGCTCTCGCGAAAAAAGGCGGCGTCATTCAGATCAACATCAATTGCGGCTTCATTTCCCAGAAATCCGCCGATGCTCCGAAGAATGCGCCTGTTCGCGCCACTCTCGCGGATGTGGTTGCTCATATCGAGCACGCCCGGCACGTCGGCGGCATCGACGCGGTGGGCATCGGAACCGATTTCGACGGCATCACCTGCACACCGGAAGGACTCGACGATGTCTCAAAGTTTCCGAACCTGACCCGCGCGCTTCTGGAGAAAGGCTATTCCGCGAGCGACATCAAGAAAATATACGGCGGCAATACCCTTCGAGTGATGCGCCAAGTGGAAAAAGTTGCTGAAGCCCGCAAATAGATCTACCTATTCCGGTCACCCGCGTTCACCGCGGCCAAATCCTCGGGACGGCCCACATCCCGCCATTCGCCCTGAATTGCGGAGATACGCAGCTCGAGACGCTCATCGAGCATCATGTCAAGCGCTGACGTAAGCTCGTATTCGCCTCGTGGGGAAGGCTGCAGGCGATCGAGATATTCAAAAAGGATGGGCCGGAACACGTAGAACCCGGCGCTATTCCAGTGAGTGCTCGATGCGCCCTTAGGGGGTTTCTCGATGATTTCCGAAATGACGCCATTTTGTTCGTAGACGGCCGCGCCCTGCCAAGGATCATCGACGTATTTGACCGCCACGACCGCCGCAGTTGCCATGTTCTGATCGAGAACGGCGCCGGATCCGACGTACTCGGATGGATCGCACAGAATGTCGCCATAGGTGAGCAGAAAAGGCTCGTTATCCACAAAGTTTTTCGCGAGACGGGCAGCGGTGCCAGTGCCGTTCACGGGATCTTGGAGCCGAAATTCGATGGCCAACGGCGATTCCTTAAAGTAGTCCTCGATCATCTCGTGTTTATAGCCGGTGACGACAAAGAATTTCTCCACTCCAGCCGCGGCCAGCCCTTCAAGAATGTGCTGAAGCAGTGGTTTCCCTTGAACCGGCAGCATCGGTTTGGGCGTATCGCGCGTGATGCTCCCCATTCGCGTGCCCTTGCCCGCGGCAAGGATCACAGCGTGCCGTATGAACGCGTTAGTCACTCAACTGTCATTGATGCGATCGCGCCCAGGCACATTACAGAACACGATAGCGGTTCAATGGCGGAACATCTTGCCTCGCCACGTCGTATTTGACTTTGTCTTATAGGTGTTATGTGGCAATATGAAAGTAACCCCTCTCACTCAAGTAGGTTCCTTGTCTAAATACTTTCACATGAAGTTCTTATCGTTAATTGTGTTCGCGCTGGCGTGTGTAACCGTTGCATCCTGCGGAAAGAAAGAAAAGGTGAACGCCGCGGCTTTCATGATGATGCAGGCGGTTCCCGTCCGTGCGGTCGCTGCCGTGGCATCTGACGTCCCGCTCGACGTCTCCGGGGTTGGCAATGTAGAAGCGATCACTACCGTCGACGTAAAGTCGCGCGTCGCCGGCCAAGTGCTCCGCGTCGCTTTCCAGGAGGGGCAGAATGTCGAAAAGGGGCAGCTTCTGTTTGAGATCGATCCCGAACCGCTGCAACGCCAGATCACCGAGCTCCAGGCCGATGTGAACAAAGATAACGCCCTCGAGCAACAGGCGCGCGCAAACGTCGCCAAAGATCAGGCCATGCTGAAGCAGACTCAAGCGTCAGCCAATCGGGCGATGGAATTGGCAAAAGAAGGGATTTTTTCTAAGGAGCAGACTGAGCAAACTGTAGCCACGAACGAGTCCACACAGGCATCGCTTGAAGCGGATCAAGCCGCCGTAGAGAGCGCCTCAGCCTCGGCCAAAGCCGATCGGGCGCGGCTGGCGGAGACTCAATTGCAGCTGGATTATACGAAAATTACCGCTCCTATCGCCGGTCGAGCCGGCGCCATTACCGTGAAGGCAGGAAACCTCATAAAGGACAACGATGCAGCGCTTGTAACACTGCTGCAGATGTCCCCCATCTATGTCTCCTTTGGACTGCCCGAGCAACTTCTTCCCGACGTTCAGAAGTACAATGCCGAACAGCCATTGCAAATCACCGCGATTGGTGACGGCGAGAAGGCCGTGACAGGAACTCTGCGATTCATCGACAATACGGTGGATAACACCACGGGAACCATCAAGCTGAAGGCTGTTTTTAGTAACACGGAGCACGCGTTGTGGCCGGGCGAGTTTGTGAACGTGCAGGCGCGGCTGAGCCTCGAGCACAATCGCATTCTCATCCCCAGCCGGACCATACAGACGGGGCCGCAGGGAAAGTATGTTTGGGTGATGGATCCGAGCGACGCGAAAGTAGCGATGAGGCCGGTGCAAGTCCTGCGCACTTACCAGCCGCCTCAGGCGAGTGAAGAGGCCGTAATCGGAACCGGCTTGCGGGCTGGGGAAATGGTTATTTCGGAAGGGCAGATGCGACTGGCTCCGGGAATGAAGGTGCAACTTCTAAAGCCGTCCGGAACGCAACTCAGCGGGGCCGGTACGAAGGGAGTGTCCGGCGACTCTTAAGGAAATCGGCATGCGCTTTACTGATTTATTCATCCGTCGCGCCATCACGACTACTTTGCTGATGGCTGGCATCCTCATTTTTGGCATTCTCAGCTACCTGACACTGCCAGTCAGCAACTTGCCCGCTGTCGAGTACCCGACTATTCAGGTGGCCGCTTCGCTTCCCGGCGCGAATCCGGACACGATGGCTTCATCGGTAGCGACGCCACTCGAAGAACAATTCTCCACGATTGCGGGCATCAACAGCATGTCGTCATCCAGCTCGCTGGGGTCGACCAACATTACGCTGCAGTTCGATCTAAGCCGCGATATCGATGCCGCGGCGCAGGATGTCCAGGCCGCCATCGCTCGCGCGGGAGGCAGCTTGCCGACCAACATGCCGAGCCCGCCTTTTTACTCGAAAGTGAATCCGGCGGAAAGCCCGATCCTGTTCATTGTCCTGTCGTCAGACACCATGTCGCCATTTCAACTCGATGAGTATGCCGAGACCATGATGGCGCGGCGGATCTCGATGGTCAGCGGCGTTGCGCGCGTGCAGGTTTTTGGCTCTGAGAAATACGCGGTCCGGGTTCAGGCGGACCCCGGGCAGCTTGCCGCTCGACAGATCGATCTCGAGGAGGTACGGAACGCCCTTGCCCAAGGCAGCTTGAACCTGCCGGCCGGCTCGCTCTACGGATACTCGAAATCCTACACGGTTCAATCCAACAGCCAGCTTACGTCGGCTCCTCAATTCAAGCAGCTGATCGTTACGTATCGGAACGGTAGTCCCGTGCGTCTCGCCGATTTGGGCAACGTGCTGGACAGCGTCAGCGATACCAAGACGGTTTTCTGGATCAATAACAAAGACACGATTGTCTTGGCAGTCAACAAACAGCCGGGCTCAAATACCGTGCAGGTAGCCGATGCGGTGAAGGCGTTGTTGCCCACCATGGAGCAATCGATGCCGGCCGGGGTCAAGGTTGGCAGAGCATTCGACGCTTCTGAAAATATTCGCGAGTCCATCGCGGACGTGAAATTCACGTTGATTTTGACTATCTGCCTGGTGATCCTGGTTATTTTTGTTTTCCTGCGCAATGTTTCAGCGACGGTGATTCCGAGCCTTGCTGTTCCGCTCTCGCTTCTGGGGACCTTCGCGGCGATGAAGCTGCTCGGCTTTACCATCGACATACTTTCGATGATGGCCATGACGCTCTCGGTGGGATTCGTCGTGGATGACGCAATCGTCATGCTGGAAAACATCGTACGGCACAGGGAAATGGGTAAGCCGCGCATGCAAGCCGCGCTGGAGGGTGCTCGGGAAGTGGGATTCACGATCATCTCGATGACCGTTTCTCTGGTCGCAGTGTTCATCCCGGTGCTCTTCATGGGAGGAATCATCGGCCGCCTCTTGCGCGAGTTTTCAATTACTATTGCCGTCGCCGTGCTGATTTCCGGCGTCATTTCCCTCACCCTTACCCCCATGCTCTGCAGCCGGTTCCTGCGTCATGAGAGTCATCCAACCGGCGGTTTTTATCTCTGGTCCGAGAAGTTTTTCGATTGGTTGAATAACACGTATCGCCGGACGTTGCAGGCCGTTTTGAGGCATCGGCCCATTACGCTTGCGGGAACCATCCTGCTTACAGTGGCGACGCTGTACCTCTTTGTCATCATGCCGAAGGGTTTCATGCCCGTCGTCGATCAAGGTTTCGCGGAAGGCGGCGACGAAGCCGCGCAAGACACATCTTTCGATGAGATGGTTCGTTTGCAGAGGCAGGTAAACGAAGTACTCATGAAAAATCCGTGGATCGACACGTGGGGCTCGGGCACCGGCAATTTCGTAGGCCAGAATCAAGGGTTTGTATTCGTGGCTTTTAAAGATGCCAAGCACCGCCCGCCCGCGAACGCAATTATCGGTCAGCTCGAAGCGCAGTTCATGAAGATCCCAGGGCTGATGGTGTTCTTGCAGGTGCCGCCGCTGATTCCGCTAGGCCAGAACGAAGGGCGCAGCCAGTATTCCGTCGCGTTGCAGGACGCCGACACAGCGGAGCTATACAAATGGGCTCCGGTACTCGAGGCGAAGCTGCACTCGATTCCGCAGTTAAATAACATTTTCAGCGATTTGCGGTTGGCTAGCCCGCGGCTCGACGTGCAGATCGACCGCAATCGCGCGCTGGCTGTCGGCGTGACGCCAGATCAGATTGCGAATACGCTTTACGATGCTTACGGCAATCGAAAGGTCACCACCATCCAAACCTCGTCGAACGAATACGATGTGATTCTCGAGGTTCTGCCGCAATATCAGCGCAATCCCGCGGCTTTGAAGGACCTTTATATCCGATCGGCTCAGGGAAAGATGATTCCGCTCTCGGCGGTTTCGGATTTGAAGCAGACGGTCGCGCCTTTAGGCGTGAACCACATTGGGCAATTGCCGGCGGTGAATTTTCAGTTTGACGTGGCTCCGGGAGTGGCGTTAAGCCAGGCGACCAGTCTGATCGACAAGGCTGCGCGCCAGATCGGGTTGCCGGATACCGTCTCGTTCAGTTATCAGGGCACGGCCGCCGCGTTTCAGAACTCGCTCCGCGGTCTGGGCATTCTGCTGATCATCGCGGTTTTCGTCATCTATCTGGTCCTGGGCATTCTGTACGAAAGCTTCATACATCCGATAACGATTCTCTCGGGACTGCCCGCAGCCGGATTGGGCGCGTTACTCACGCTTTTACTGTTCGGCGAAGATCTGAACCTCTATTCCTTCGTCGGAATTATTTTGCTGCTGGGAATTGTGAAAAAGAACGCGATCATGATGATCGATTTTGCCCTCGAGGCGCAACGCAAAGAAGGCAAGTCTCCCGAGGAAGCCATTTTCGAAGGCTGCATGCGGCGCTTCCGCCCCATCATGATGACCACCATGGCAGCGCTGCTCGGCACATTGCCGATTGCTTTCGGCACGGGCGCGGGCGGCGCGGCGCGGCGTCCGCTCGGTCTTGCGGTGGTCGGCGGCCTTGTGGTTTCACAAGCGCTGACGCTTTATATCACTCCCGTGATTTACCTGTACCTCGATCGATTGGTGACTCGCAAGCGCGGACGTAAGACATCCCCCGAGGCCGTCCCCGTTTGGCCGTCGGAGACCTTGGTGGAACGCTGACGCTCGGCGCGATTCCGCTGTCCGCGTTTTCTAACTTGCTTCGCTGAAAACGTACTCGTGCTGGCCGTCGCGTATAATCAGCGCGCGCTTGCCATTGCGCTCGGCCTTGACGAATTCGAAGCCGCTGCGGGTCGGGTCGATCGTGATAAACGAAATGGTTCCGTCATCGTTCTTTCGCGACGCGACGGCGCTCTTCCATCCGTTGAAATCGAAGAATGTGTTCCCGCCCTGGCGCTCGACTTTGAGGTCGCCCAGCGCACTGCTGCTGTAGTGGTCGGCGAGCTTCGAGACTTCATCCATGCTCGCGGGAACGGCCAGGCGCGCCCGCTCCTTCGCTATGAGGGCGTGGTAGTTTGCAGCCGCGCTGTCGACATCTCCCACGGCTTCGGGTTTGCCGTCGAACACGATCTCCACAAGGCGGCGCATAAATGGATGCAGCAGCATGCCGCCCGTGTCGGCATTCGTCAGTAACACCGCCCCGATTCCGGAATCCGGGAGAATCATCCAGTCACTCTTGTAACCGAACAAGCTGCCACCGTGGTGAATAATGGGCACGCCCCAGCGGCTGTTTGTTTCCAAGCCCATGCCGTAGGTCTCATCTTCGCCAGTCGCGATCTGGGGCTTGCGCCGCATAAGCAGATTCTCTTCCGAGACCAGTTGTTCCCCGTTGGGCAGCTTGCCGCGTGACAGTTCCAGCTGGGCGTAGTGTGTCATGTCATGAGCGGAAGTCCAGACCCCGCCCGCCGGCCGGAACGGGACAATCGAGTAGTTATTATCCATGGTGGCTAGGGTGGGATGCCCGTCCACATCGTCCCCATGCGGGCTCGCGAAATTACCGTGCTGTGCCCGCTCCATATCGAAGGTTGTATCCGTCATGCCCAAAGGATTGAAGATCTGGGTCTGCATCGCTTCGTCGTAAGCTGCGCCTAGCTCGCTCGAGGGTCCGTATAGGTGAGCGCCGATGTAACCGGCGGCGGAAGCCATCAAGTTGCTGTACTGAAATACTTCGCCGAAGCGGCTGGTCGGCTGCATGGTGCTGAGCAGGGTGAAGGTAGAAGCCGGCGTGTAGCTCTTGAATTGAAACAGCCATTCCATATCTTGCCTGGGCAGGCCGGTGCAGGCACAGATCAGGTGTCTGACTTCAACCTGGCGCGTGGTGTCCGCATCCCCCAGCTTGAACGTTGGGTAAACCTGAACCACCGGCTGATTCCACTGAAGCTTGTGCGCATCTACCAGGCGGGCCAGCAACAGCGTGGTCATGCCCTTCGTGTTGGACGCGGCCATAAATAAGGTGTTTGCGTCGACCGGAGTTGGCTTGCCCAGTTCGCGGACCCCAAGCCCTCCTTCGTACACCACTTTGCCGTTGTCGATGAGCGCGAGCGAAGCGCCAGGCACGCCGAGCTTCTGCATCGAGGTCTCAACGAACGTCTTCAGCTCTTCAATGCGCGCCTGCGTGAGTGGAAGCGCTTTGCGCCCCGCGAACGACTCGCGCTGATACGCCTTGGGCCGCAAACTCTGGATTACGACGTTGATCTGCGCGCCCCGCTTTTCGAAAGTGGGTTCTGTGCCGTCGAGAATGACCGCCGTCCATGTGTCGCCGGAGTGTAGAGCGATGGCGACAACCACTGCGCGCTCGTTGGGCGAGGTTTCGTAGATAAATTGTTTGCCGTTCGTCCAACCGTTGCGATCTGGAACGGGAACAGCGACTTTGAGGGGCCGCTTCATATCGGGGCGATAGCTGGCCCAGGCGCTCGAAACAGCCGCCGCGGCATCTTGAGCGTGCACGTCAAAGATGGCAATGTGAGTGTCAGGCTCAGGCGGTTGCAGCGTGGTGGATGAGGCGTCGCTTGCAATGGACCAGCCTGCTGGAACGATGAAGGTAGCGCCGCCCGGCGTGGTGTGAGGCGAATCTGCGGTAACAACTTGCGGCGTCGGCTTGGGGCCGGGCTGCGCTTCGACTGCCGTCTGAGCCGGCGTGCGGAGGGCTAGGAAGAGCAAGACAGATAAGACATGAGCGTTGCGGGTCATCCGGGGAATTATATCTCCGGGCGCGTGTCTGCGGGCAGGATTGTCTTGCGATAGCATTGTAACCGCTATGAGAGTATTATCAGCTTGCCTATTGCTCCTTGGCGCGTCGGCTCTTGCGTGCGCGCAATCGAAAACGCCCACCGCGGCCGAATCGCTCAAACAAAGCTTCGGTTACATCAATCAAAAAGTCCTGGTCATGGCTCAGGATTTCCCGGAATCGAAGTACGATTACCGGCTGAAACCGGAGATGCGTTCGTTCGGGGAAGTTATCGTGCATATCGCCTCCGGGATCGCATACGCCGCGAAGGCCGGCCGAGGCGAAAACGTCAAATGGGACGAGTTGGACGCTAAAAACTACGGGACCAAAGCGGAGTGTGTGGCGCTCATGCAGAAATGGATCGGGGAGGCGAACACCGCATTGACACAGAACCCGGAAGGTCTGCACGGGTCGCTCGAGCCGTTTTTATCGGTCCTGCAGCATTCCTCCGAGCACTACGGCCTGCTGGTCGCCTACTATCGCGCGAACGGCCTGGTCCCTCCGGATTCGCGTCCGAAGAAGTGAGAGCCCATCACCGATTCGTTCGGCTCACAACCACTCCCATTCTGCTCGCGGCCGCGTCATCGGCTCTCGCCCAATGGGATGCCGAGAATAGCGGCACGAAATCGAACCTTCGCGCGGTACACAACAGTGGCCCGGGTGTCGCCTGGGCAGGGGGCACGAATGGCGTCCTCCTGCGGAGCGAAGATGATGGCTTTCTCTGGCAGCCATGCGTCATCCCTCCGGACGCCGGAAATCTCGATTTTCGAGGCGTTTGGGGCTGGGATGCCAACCATGCCATAGCAATGTCGAGCGGTCCCGGCTCTGCCTCCAGATTGTATGAGACTAGCGATGGCTGCGCGCATTGGCATCTAGTCTTCACCAATCCAGACCCCGCGGGCTTTTGGGATGCCATCGCTTTCTGGAACCAACAGCAAGGAATGCTGCTGGGAGATCCGGTTAACGGACGTTTCACAATTTTTAGAACCAACGATGGCGGGCGGAACTGGTCTCGCGACCCGGGCGCCGGACTCGAAGCCGATCCCCGTGGCGAGGGCGTCTTTGCGGCCAGTAACTCGTCGCTTGCTTTGGTCCCCGACGGGATGAGTGCATATTTCGTCACCGGCGGCCCGGGCGGACCCCGAATCTTTCACCTTCGCTCCGGAGTTCGCGGTCAAGGTGGTACCTGGACGTCTGTTAAGCTGCCGTTTCCGCACAGCAGCGAAAGCGCCGGCCTCTTTTCCATTGCATTTCGCGATTCGAGACATGGTGTAACCGTCGGAGGAGACTACAAGCAACCCAGCCGGCGCGACAACACAGCAGCCTGGACCTCCGACGGCGGATCAACCTGGACTGCGGCTTCGAACCCGCCCCGTGGATATCGTTCAGCGGTGGCGTGGCATCGGAATTCTTCGGCATGGATTGCTGTTGGCCCAAGCGGGAGCGACATTTCCTACGACGATGGCCAAACCTGGAGCGAGTTCGACACAACAGGCTGGAACGCTCTGTGCCTGCCTTGGGTTGTAGGCCCGGACGGCAGAATCGCGATGTTGAACGAATCCGCACTCACGCGCCATCGTAGATCTGCCGAGTAACTGATTTTCGGGTGCGCAACACGCCGCGACCCGGCGCTACGTCGCTTTCGAAGACTCCCTCTTTCACGACCGGGATTCCGTTCACCAGGACGAAGCGAATGCCGTCGGAATATTGAGCGGGGTTCTCGAATGTCGCGCGGTCGATGACGCGCGCCGGATCGAAGATAGTGAGATCCGCGTCGGCCCCTTCTTTGACGCGGCCCTTGTTCTCCAGGCCCAGCCGATCGGCCGGCATGATGGTCATCTTACGGAGCGCTTCCATCAGCGATAGAGCGTGCTCTTCGCGCACATAACGGCCCAGCACTCGCGCATAGCACCCGGCGGCGCGGGGATGCCCCTTGCCGTTCTCCAGAATCCCGTCACTGGCTATCGTCACCATCGGATCACTTATGGCAAGCCGCACCGTGGCTTCGGGAATACTGTGCAGCGCGACCATGCCGCCTTCCTTGCGGTAGCGCTCAAAAGTTTTTTCGGTCAACCGCTCACCCGTGGCCGCCCACTGCAGATCCTGGTACGTGATCCCGCCCTGATGCGCCTGCCAGCCCGGATCGAAAATAGCGGATCCTAGGTCGGTCATTCCCGCGGTATAGGGATAAGCTTCGGTGGTGATGTCCAGACCGCGCTCGCGCGCGGAGCGAATCATGCTCAGGCAGAGCGGCGTCTCGCCGAGACCCATGCTGGTGATGTGCACCACGTGGAGAGGCGCGCCCGTAATCGCCGCGTCTGAAATCACTTCTTGAAGCGCATCGATGACGCCTGGCTCCATCGGTCCGCCGTTACGCATGTGAACAAAGCACGGCAATTTGTATTGGGCCGCAACCTCGAAGACCTCGAGGATCTGCTCGCGCGTGATCTTCGGGACATAGGCTATGCCTAAGCCCACGCCGAGTGCGCCTTCATCCAAACCCTCCCTGATGCGCGCCAGAATCTCGCGGTGCTCGTCCGCTGTAGGGGCGCGCTGAGCTGCCTCGCCGCGCGGCAGCAGAGTTCCGGGATCATGCATAACGGCCATTGCCGCCGGAATGTGCCCGCTGCTTGCGCCGAAGTTGATCAAGGACTTTCCGTCTCGCGCTGCGTACCACGAACCCAACGGCCAAGCGCCTACCTCCAGTTCCAGAGCCGTGGTCACGCCATCGCGCGCCTTGAAGCCGTAGTTCTCAGGTGTTTGTCCGTGCTGATGAAGATCGATAAAACCCGGGGCGACAACCAATCCTGCAGCATCAATCTGCGTGCGCCCCTGCAGCGGATCGGCCGAGATTACCTCGATGCGCCCGCCGCGGATTCCAACATTGCGAACGGCATCCAGTCCGCTTTCGGGATCCATCACTCGACCGTCTACGATCACGGTTTCAAAATCGTGGGTCATCAGGATGACGTCATTGCGCTTCGGGCCGAACCGCGATTCCCTCCGGAACCCAGGAACAAAAGGTTTCTTTACCCTCGTTGCAGATGCTTGGGCGCTCCTTCAATTGCTTCGTGAAAGCCTCCAAAGCGTCAACGCGCTTCGAGGCGATAATCGCCATATTGTGATCGGCTTCACTGACGCGCACAAGGTAGATGAGCCGGATGTGCGCGGGCTCTCGTGGAAGCCGGAACGGCAACATAGGCGGATTCGGTTCCGGAACAGTCTTTCCTTCGCGCGTCGTCTCTGCGCTTAGAAACTTCAGCCGCACTCTGCCATTTCTATTCCCGTTGACGCTGTAGTACGAAGTCTCATAGCCGATCAAATCCTCCGTATGAAGCGTGATCGTGCTGCCTTGGCTTTGCTGGGCCGACCCTGTAACACGAAAGCCGCCGGATTTGAGCAGTGGAACAACGATGCGGAGCCTCGATCCGGCTTTTAGATCCTCATAGGAGCGGTCATTCCTCGAAATATTCGCGGGCGCGGGTATAGGAATGCTCTTACGCGAGCATGCAGCAATTATGGTCAGCACACCTATACATGCCGCCAGAAGGGAGAATCGCACCTTTAAATTCCAAGCATCTAATCTGGTTTCAGTGGCCCTGCTCTTCACTTCTGCCAAAAGCGCGGCACTCGCGTCCTCTCTCGCCCTCTTCAGCCTTATCACATCGGCAGAAACAAACCCCTCTCAGCCGCCCGTGCTAGGCAAGTTAGTTGATGTTCGCGGCCATCGGGTCCACATCTACTGCACCGGTACAGGGAATCCCACGGTCATAGTCGCGGGCGGCGGCTTCTCTTTCGATTGGGGTCTGGTCCAGCCGGAAGTCGCAAAATTCACGCGAGTTTGTACGTACGATCCCCCAGGCGCGGCGTGGAGCGACAAAGTGGAACCGGAGGCGCATCCGAACTGCACGAGCAGAGTGGAGGAACTGACCGAGCTTCTTAGGAACGCCGGCATTGGCGGTCCATATGTGCTCGTCGGATTTTCCATAGGTGGATTGGTTGTCCGGCTATACGCCGACCGCTATGCCTCGGACGTCGCCGGGATGGTTCTGGTGGACCATGCGTTCCTGGATACCGGTGGCAGCCCGCCATCCACCGCGCCCGGTTCAATTTCGAAGGCCGGCTTAGACAGCCCGCCGGTGCTTATTTCGAAAACGCCCATTGCGCTCGATATAGAGGATGATCAAAACTTCAGCCGCCTGCCCGAACGCGATCGGGAACTACATCGTTGGGCGCTTTCCATTCATTCCGTTCGACCGACGGTCGAGATGGCGGCCGAGTGTTTTTCTGAAGTCGGGCAGCCAAGCGCGTACCCGCTTGCGAACAAGCCGCTCGCGGTAGTCAGCACCTTGTACGATTCTCCACGCTATGTGGAATTTCAGAACAAGCTGCTTGCGCTTTCGCACAACAGCGAACAGCTGGTCGCGAAGAACAGCTCGCACATGGTAATCATCGATCAACCGGAGATCGTCGTCCGGGCGATCTGGGATGTAGTCGCGGCCGCAAGGCGCGGAGCGAGCCTCGAGAAGTGACAGTTGCTGCGCCTATTTTTCTTCGGCGTAATGCCCGTCACCCGAAGATCCAGATGCGCCCGCAGGCCCTCGTGATCAAGAACTAGTTTCCCCGTTCCTTAAAACGGCTGGCGGAAGCTAATGGGAGTCGGAAGCGGGCAACGTGCTTTTGTTGCTACAAGTTATTGAAAACACGGGATTGCAGTTGTTGCCATGATTGCTCGTTTTGCCGCTGCATGTTACCTAATGTCACCCAGGATTGGGGAATTCCTGCGCACCTTCCAGACCGCAGCTCGACCAAAGATCGTATGCGGAGCTTGGGAGCCCAGAGACGTTCCGGTTGTGGGGCGTGGACCCGCAGTGTTAGGGTTGCTCAGTACGGCGAACTTCTAGGCCTTTTTGATCTTTCCCGCAATTCGGTACAAGGAGGGTTGGAGAGATCGCCCGAGGAAACCATTGCTCCAAGGACGAAGTGCGACGGCCGCATTGAAGCGCTCCTGGCCATAGTTCGAAGTCGATTCCAAGCGGCCTGGCTAGCTTCGGTGAATTCTTTCGTTGACGTCGGATTCGCGCAAGAAGCGGGTTAACCTAAAGAACAGGACAAAATGAATCTGACCGTTGAAATTCCCGACGATCTAGTCGGTCAGCTCAACGCAGCAGGCGGCGATCTGTCACGCCGCGCGCTGGAGGCGTTGGCGCTGGAAGAGTACAAGAGCGGCCATATTACGAAGGCCGAATTACGGCGCCTTCTTGGGTTCAGTACACGCTACGAACTCGACGGCTTTCTGAAAGCCCATGACGTGTGGGCCGATTACGCCATCGAGGATTTGCGCCGCGAAATCCAGGACCTTCAAAGTCTGGGCCTCTGAAGCGGGTGCTGCTCGTCATTGCTGATACTGGCCCGATCAATTATCTACTGCTGATCGGGCATATCGAAATCCTTCCGGCGCTGTTTAAGAACGTGATTTTGCCCTCTGTAGTTAGAGACGAGCTGGCGAACCCAAACGCGCCTCTTCCGGTACGAAACTGGATCGCCAATCGTCCGTTCTGGGTGGACGTGCGCGAGACGGCTGACTTTATTGAAGATGCATCTCTTAAGAGACTCGATGCAGGAGAGGGGGCCGCAATCCTTCTTGCCGTCGAGCTGCACGCCGATTTGCTATTGATGGACGACCGTGAAGGCGTAATAGCGGCGCGGCACAAAGGATTCAGGGTGGCCGGGACTCTCGCTGTTCTCACTATGGCCGCCCATCGGAATCTTCTCAACCTCGCTGATGCGTTCGAACGCCTCAAAGGCACCAGCTTCCATTATCGGCAAGAAATCATGGATCGGTTCCTCGATGAAAGCCCCGGCGGAGAGTAGCCCGGCGTTTTCTTCGTCCAGCCGAACGGTGCGAATCGGCAAAACCCGCGGATGGTAGCACCGGCCTGGTCTGCATCGGAGATAGTTCGCCAGTTGGGCTGACACAAGCCCAACCTTGTGAGGACTAATGAGGCCTCATCGGGACCACTGAGACTTTAATCAG
>JBAUUG010000138.1:0-5514 GCA_049582585.1 Bryobacteraceae bacterium
ACTCTGGACTACGCAAGATTGCCGAAGGAAGTTGTAGCCAAAGAGGAGAAGGCGATCGAGCGCATAAAGTAAGCGCGCGGGCGATCCCTTCGGCTCATGGCAAGCTCGACGTATGTAACCGATGCGCTACGTCGCCGCCGCGCCCGCGGATTCGTGAAGCGCCTCCAAGGAGGCGACGAGATTGCATATCTGATTACTCTGGCCAGTGCTGTTTGCATACTGGTGCTGGTCGCGCTGCTGGTTATCGAGCTCTGGTCAAATTCGCAACCCACCGTTAAGACATTCGGCTGGAGTTTTCTGACCAGCTCCCGGTGGGACCCAAACAGCGGCAAGTTCGGCGCGCTTCCTTTCATCTACGGTACCTGCGTCACCTCCTGTTTGGCGCTTCTGATCGCTATTCCGCTTGGCGTCGCTTCTTCGATTTTTCTTGCGGAAATGGCGCCTCCGCAATTGTCTAATATCCTTACCTTCTTGATTGAGCTGCTGGCTGCGGTCCCCAGCGTCATTTATGGCCTGATTGGCATTTTCATATTGGTTCCCCTCATTCGGAGGTATCTCGTGCCGTCTCTGACCGCCACTCTTGGATTTCTGCCGATTTTTCAAGGCAATTTTTATGGCGTGAGCTTTCTCGCAGCGGGAATCGTTTTGTCTGTCATGGTGGTCCCGTTCATTATCTCGGTCTCCCGCGAAGTGCTTCTCGCCGTTCCGGTGGAGCAGCGCGAAGCTGCGCTCGCCTTGGGCGCAACGAAATGGGAAACCACTTGGCAAATCGTGATTCCGAATGCCAGCCCCGGAATTATCGGCTCCATTTTTTTAGCTTTGGCACGCGCTCTGGGCGAAACTATGGCAGTCACCATGGTGATCGGAAACACTCCTAAAATCACTGCGTCTTTGCTGTCTCCCGGCTATTCCATCGCGGCTGTGATCGCGAATGAATTTGCTGAAGCCAGCGGCGATCTCTATGTTTCCTCCCTCATCTTTCTGGGGTTGGTATTGTTCGGGTTGACCATCGTGATTAATGCCGTGGCGCGCATCCTCATCCTCACCACCACGCGGAGAGGAGCCTAGCTTATGATGATGGAGATCTCGTCCAAGCGCCGAGTCATCAACGCCGTAATGCTCTCGCTTTCGGGAATATGCACGCTGCTTGTGATCAGCGTCCTGTTTTTCATTCTCGGTTACCTGCTCTGGCATGGCGCGCGATCGCTCGACTGGAACTTCTTTACCAAACTTCCCAAACCGGCGGGAGAAATCGGCGGCGGCATGGCCAATGCCATTATTGGAAGCGGCAAGGTCCTTCTTGTCGCCACGTCAATCGGAGTGCCCATCGGATTTCTTGCCGGCGTTTACCTCGCCGAATACAGCGGCAAAACTTTCGCGTTCACCCTGCGATATACCGTCGACCTGTTGAACGGCGTGCCTTCCATAGTCATTGGTATAGTCTCTTATGCGCTTGTTGTCCGGCCGATGCACCATTTTTCAGCGCTGGCCGGCGGCGTGGCGCTGGGCATCATGATGATTCCCATCGCGGTCCGCACCACCGAAGAATTTCTGCGCGCAGTGCCGAATTCCTTCCGCGAGGGCGCAATGGCGCTGGGTGCAACTAAGGCCAAGACCATTTTTTCAGTCGTTGTTCCAGCGGCAATTTCGGGGTTGATTTCCGGAATGATGCTGAACTTAGCTCGTGTCGCCGGAGAAACTGCCCCCCTTCTTTTCACGGCGTTGGGCAACATGTTTTGGAGCCATGGCTGGCTTCAACCCATTGCAACTCTTCCCGTGATGATCTACAATTACGCGCTTGCGCCGGACGAAGATTTGCACCAACAGGCTTGGGCAGCGGGATTCGTACTGCTTACGCTGGTCCTGGTCATAAACGTAACCGCCAGGATGATCATCGCCCGAGGCCCGGCGTCCGCAAGGAGATAGACCTGTGGCAACTCCTCAGCAACAACAAGTTCTAAATGTTCCGGTACCTTCACTCGTGACGGAAAGTTCAAAAGCGCAAACCCTATGCAAGCTGAGTGCTAAGAACCTCAATTTCTTTTACGGCTCTTTCCAAGCGCTCCACGACATCAGCATTGACATTTCGGCGAACAAAATCACTGCCTTCATCGGACCTTCCGGATGCGGCAAGTCGACTTTCCTCCGCACCATGAACCGCATGAATGAGGCTTTGCGGAACACAGGGGTAGAAGGCGATATTTCTTTGGATGGCGAAGATCTCCTATCGATGGATATCACCGATGTCAGGCGCAGGGTCGGAATGGTTTTCCAAAAATCCAATCCATTCCCAAAGACGATTTTCGATAACGTCGCTTACGGCCTGCGCGTAAATGGCATACACAAAAATTCCATCATCGAAGGAGCGGTCGAGAAAAGCCTCACCCACGCAGCTTTGTGGACTGAAGTGAAAGATAAGCTGCATAAGCCGGCAAGTGCTCTGTCAGGTGGACAGCAGCAAAGATTATGCATCGCCCGTGCATTGGCTGTCGAGCCCGAGGTTCTGCTGCTCGATGAGCCTTGTTCGGCGCTCGATCCGATTGCCACCCTGAAGATCGAGGAGTTGCTGTTTCAAATCAAAACCATTACAACCATCGTCATAGTCACTCATAATATGCAGCAAGCAGCTCGATTAGCCGATTTCACCGGCTTTTTCCTGCTGGGCAAGCTGATTGAATTCGACGATACGAAGAAAATTTTCCAGAATCCCGGTAAGAAAGAGACTGAGGACTACGTCACGGGCCGATTCGGTTAATCCAAAACCCTGATCCAACACCGAGGAGAATGTGCGTCATTTTGAACAAGAATTAGAGATCCTCAAGGGCAAACTGCTGGAGATGAGTGCTCTTGTGGAGAGCGCCGTGTACCGCAGCGTGCAAGGCGTCGTCGAGAAGAACGAAGAACTCGCTCAGCAAGTCCTCAAGAATGAGGCTCGCATCAACCAGCTCGAAATCGAAATAGACGACTTGGCGATTAGCTTGCTGGCCTTACAAGCGCCGCTCGCCGCCGACTTGCGTCTTGTCACCGCCGCGATTAAGATCAATAACGATCTGGAACGCATGGGCGATCTATCGGTCAGCATTGCCGAAAGCGCGCTGGCCCTGATGAGAGATCCAATCATCCGTCCGCTGATTGATATCCCTCATATCGCAGGGCTCGCGCAATCCATGGTGCGGAAAGCCTTAGACGCGTTCGTGAATCGCGATCCGGAAATGGCCCGCAGTGTTCTCGCCTCTGACGACGCGGTCGACAATATGCGAACCGCCAGCTATCACGAGTTGATCAGCTTCATGGAAAGAAATCCGCAACAAATCTCGCAAGCCTTGTATCTGCTTTCGGTAGTACGGAATCTGGAACGCATTGCGGATCACGCCACCAATGTGGCCGAGGACGTGCTTTTTTTAGTGAAGGGCATTGACGTGCGCCATCACAACGAGGAACGCACGCCAATGGTTACCGCTTAAACATTCGGGTACTCAGCCCAGCTTCTCTTTGAGAACGGCGCTCACAGAAGCCGGATTGGCTTGGCCCCGACTGGCCTTCATAACCTGCCCAACCAGGAATCCCATCACGGCGATTTTGCCGTTCTTATACTGCTCAACCTGTTTTGGATTCGCCGAGATCACATCGTCTACTATAGTTTCGAGCGCTCCCGTATCTGAAATCTGCTTCAACCCTTCGCGATCCATTACCGCCCGGGCTGAATCGCCGCTCTCGAACATTTTCGGCAGAATCTCTTTCGCCAGCTTGCCTGAGAGTTCTCCTTTATTGATAAGCGCCACCAGTTCGCCAATGTCCTCGCCCGCTACCGGCGATTCTGCAATTTCCTTTCCGGCGGCTCTTAGCAGACCCATCAAGTCTCCAGTCACCCAGTTCGCGGTGGCCCGGCCATCGCCGCTCACCTTGGCGGCAGCTTCGAAGTAATCGCCCGTTTCGCGCGTCAACGTCAGCACCTGAGCATCGTATTCGCGCACGCCGTATTCTGTTACAAATCTTTCCCGGCGGTCCGCCGGCAATTCGGGCAGCTTGGATTTTACTTCGTTCAGCCAGTGCTCGCTCACGCGGAGCGGAACCAGGTCCGGTTCAGGAAAATAGCGGTAATCATGCGCGTGCTCTTTACTACGCATTCCAACCGTTCGCCCGGTCTCGGCATTATAGAGCCGCGTTTCCTGCACCACTTTGCCGCCCGAGTCCACAAGTTCCACCTGGCGCTCAATCTCATGCTCCAAGGCCATTTTCAGGAAACGGAATGAGTTTAAGTTCTTGACCTCCGCTTTCGTTCCCAACTTTTCAGCGCCTCTGAGCCGTACCGATACGTTGGCGTCGCATCGCAGCTGCCCCTTTTCCATGTCGCACTCTGAGACGCCGACGTACTGCATCATCTGTTTTAGATCGGTAAGGTAAGCGTATGCTTCATCCGGCGATCGCATATCCGGCTCGCTTACAATTTCAATCAGCGGCGTGCCGGACCGGTTCAGGTCCACATACGTATAGCGGTCGGAATCGTTGAAGCCGTCGTGAATGCTCTTGCCGGCGTCATCCTCCATGTGTACGCGAGTCACTCCAACCCGCTTCTTGCCGCCGCTCAGAATATCCACATAGCCGTGCTCGGCCAAGGGTTCGTCATATTGCGAGATTTGGTAGCCCTTCGGCAAGTCGGGATAAAAATAGTTCTTTCGGGCAAAGCGCGAGAAGGAATTAATCCGGCAGCGAAGCGCAATCGCAGCGCTCATCGCCAGCTCCACCGCTTGCCGGCTCAGCACGGGCAAAGCGCCCGGCAATCCTAGGCACACTGGACAAACGTTTGTATTTGGGGGCGCTCCGAACTCGACTGGACAGCTGCAGAAAATCTTCGTTTTTGTCCCAAGCTGAACGTGCACTTCGAGCCCGATCACAGGCTCGTATTTCGTCAGAATGGCATCGGCAATGGGACTTGCGGACATGATCCGATTGTAAGGTGGAGCGTCCGCAAGCTTAAGCGCCCGGTACCAGCAGGTGAATGATAAAAAACGCAGCGCCGGATACCAGGGCAGCCGCGGGAATCGTGAGAATCCAGGCCGTAACAATATTGCCCGCGACATTCCACCGCACTGCTCTGACCCGCTGGATTGATCCGACTCCCGCAATCGCCCCGGCGACGGCATGTGTAGTCGAGACCGGCAATCCCAACCACGTCGCCGATAGGATCGATATCGCAGCACCTGTTTCGGCGCAAAAACCGCTTCGTGGCTTCAATCGGGTCAGTCGAGTGCCGACCGTCCGCACCACTCGCCATCCGCCGGTCAACGTTCCCAAACCCATCGCTGCCGCCGACGCAAGAATCACCCAATCCGGCACATGGAACTCCCGCTGAAAGCCGCCTGCTACCAGCACTGCCGTAATGATGCCCATCGTCTTCTGGGCATCATTGGTCCCGTGAGCGCAGCTTAACAATGATGCCGAAAAGATTTGAGCATGGCGGAAATAACGATCCATGCGCGAGGGCGTGTACTTATGAAAAATCCAGTACACTGC
>JBAUUG010000139.1:0-10354 GCA_049582585.1 Bryobacteraceae bacterium
GTATTGCAGCTCTTCAATCGCGAACAGCGCAGCAAAGAGGAATTTGGAAAGATCAATCGCGATCACATGCTGGCGTTCAAAGACTCGATTACCGCCTATGGGTGGTTCTTTCCGGTGGTCGAATTTCTGGGAATGCTCGCTTTGGCGCTGCTCCTCGCTTACGGAAGCTTTCGCATACGGCACGGCGCCCTCACCCTCGGCGTCCTGGTAGCGTTCTTTCAGTACGGATTACGATTCTTTCGGCCGATTCAAGATCTCAGCGAAAAGTACAACATCCTGCAAGGCGCAATGGCCGCCTCCGAACGGATTTTCAAACTGCTGGATACGCATCCGGCGATTGTTTCCCGTGCGACGGTTGCGCCGTTTCCCGAGGGACCTGTCGACATCGAGTTTGATCGTGTGTGGTTCGCATACAACGACGAGGATTGGGTGTTGCGGGATATCACTTTCCGTGTTGCGCCAGCCGAGACAGTGGCGATTGTCGGCCACACCGGGGCAGGCAAGACAACTCTGACGAATTTGCTGCTGCGATTCTATGACGTCCAGCGCGGTGCTATCCGAATTGGCGGCATTGATATCCGCGAATTCGACGTGATCGATCTGCGCCGGCGCTTTGGCGTGGTGCTGCAAGACGCGTACCTGTTTACAGGTACGGTGGAGACAAATATCCGGCTGGGCACCGCAAGCATCACGCGCTCGCAAGTTCGAAGCGCAGCCGAGCAGGTGAATCTCCTCGATTTCATCGATGATCTGCCGGACCGGTTCGATACCGCGGTTCGCGAGCGAGGCAACGGATTTTCAACCGGCCAGAAGCAACTGATCAGCTTCGCCAGGGCGCTGGCGCATGATCCTCGCATTCTCATACTGGACGAAGCCACATCGAGCGTCGATACGGAAACAGAGTTGCGGGTACGCGAGGCTTTGAAGCGGCTGGTATCGAACCGCACATCGCTGGTTATCGCGCATCGCTTATCGACTATCCAGCGCGCCGACCGGATCATCGTGATGCACAAAGCGCAATTGCGGGAAATGGGCACGCATCAGGAGCTGCTGGCGCGACGCGGCATCTACTGGAAGCTTTATCAATTGCAGTATAAGGAGCAGGAGATTGAGCGCAGAGAAGAACTCGCGCCCCGATAGCGATGTGTTTTCGAATGTTTTGCCGCACCCCGTTTGTGCTTTTGATGCTCCTGTCAAGCGCTAGCGTGTTTTCGCAAGCCCCGCAAAAGGCCAAATTCCCGTATCCCGAAAAGCTCACTTATCGCGTGGAGTGGCGGCTGATAACCGCGGGAACGGCTGTTGTGCGGTTATCGCGCGCGAACCCGGACCAATGGCAATCCGCTCTCGATCTCGAGAGCGCGGGCTTGGTGACTCGGCTCTACAAGGTCCTCGATTCGTATAAGGCTATCAGTAATCAGAAGTTCTGCGCCGTAAACTCCGTGCTTGATGCGCAAGAAGGCAAGCGCCACACCGTCACGCGCTTGACCTTCGAGAACACGCCTCACAAAGTGGAATACGACGAGCGGGACCTGCTTAAGAATTCAAGCGTCAAGAAAGAGCTCGACATTGCCCCTTGCACTTACGAGGTCGCCGGAGCACTTGCAGCCTTACGGACCACCAGCCTGGAACCCGGGAAGTCAGCCACTTTCCCCATCACGGATGGTAAGAAGATGGTTTACGGCAAAATTGAGGCGCAAGGCAAGGAGCCTGTAAGCGCCGGCGGTAAGACTTATCAGACTACCCGCTATGAGGCGTTTCTTTTCGATAACGTGCTCTACAGGCGCAAGGGCCGCCTATTCATCTGGATGACGGAGGATTCCGATCACCTGCCCGTGCAGTTCCGCGTCCAATTAGGATTCCCGGTAGGGACTATCACCTTGGAACTGGAAAAACAGGAAAAGCTGTAACCCTATTGGCCGAGCAACCGCAGCGCCATTACCTGCGTCATGATAGTAAATATGCAGTTCCGCCGTGTCCTGACCAGCGCGATTTTGTTGCTCTTCTGTTCCGGTTTTGCGCTTCAGGCCCAGATCGAAATGAATGTCCAGCAATTAGCCGATTTTGTGCGATCGGAGCTGGCTCTCAAGCAGCAAACCGACAGAAAACTGGGTGAGTACATCAGAAAAATTCACTTAACCGAGAAACTGACGGACAAGACCATAACGGACCTCGAGGCGCAGGGAGCGCAACCGCGCACTGTGGAGGCGCTGGAATATTTAAAGGACCAAACAGCCAATTTGAAGCCGCCCGGTCACGATGCGACCTACTCTCCCGCAACCGCCCCGGACAACGCCGTGACGACCGGAACGCCGACTGTATCGCTGCAGCCGAAAGCGGTTTTCCCGCCCCCCGATTCCGTGCGTTATAAAAAGATTCTCGACAAAATGCGAGAGTACGCGATGAACTATACGCAAAATCTGCCCAACTTCATCTGCACTCAAGTGACGCGCCGTTATGTGGATCCGAATATGAGTGACGATCATTACCGGATCATCGATACCGTGTTGGCGAAGCTCGGCTACAACGAAGGGCAGGAGCATTATGAAGTCGTCTCGGTCAACAACCGCCCCATGAACGTCAGCATGGAGAAGTTGAAGGGTGGCACCGTTTCAACGGGAGAGTTCGGAAGCCTCATGCGCGGCATTTTCGAGGACAAGAGCGAAACCGAATTCGGCTGGGATCACTGGGCCACGCTGCGCGGCAATAGAATGGCTGTTCTCAACTATTTCATCGACAGCGGCCACTCCAACTACTCCATTGATTACAACGGCGAGCAGCGGATCGTCACGGCCTACAAGGGATTAGTCTATGCCGACGAGGACACAGGGGAGATTACGCGCATTACCTTTGTCGCCGTCGATATCCCAAAGAGCTTTCCGGTTACCGCAGCGAGCGAGAGACTTGACTACGATCAGGTTGAGATCAGCGGACAACCGTATATCGTCCCCCTAATGGCCACTGTATGGCTCACCTCCGGTCGGATCAAAACGAAAAATGACATTGAATTCCGGCTTTACAGGAAGTTCGGAACGGATGTCATTCTTACTTACGACATGAAAACGCCCACGCCGCTATCCGAGAGCCAAACTCAGGAACAGCCCGCAGATGCCGCGCCGCCAAAGCCGGGAAGCAGCGGATCGAAAACAGCGGCAACAAAGCCCGCCTCGGCGGATAATCCGTGGACACTGCCTAGCGCTCCTCCACCGCCCCCGCAATAGCTTGCAATGTGCGCTCCAGAGCGCTCGACCGATCGGTCTCAGTAACGGCTATGACGCGCGATGCAGACCCATTTGGGCGCCATCGCGCGAGCATTCGCGGACACGCGTATCCGGCAAAGATGGATATCAGAGGCACTCCTCCCGCAGCCGCGACATGCTGGCCGGCCGAGTCGTAGCCCACGTACAATCGACTCTGAAGGATATGACTGGCAAACGAAGCGTAACTGCCGTCGTGCAGCAGCAGATCGCCTGGGTTGTCCAGACGCTCTCGAAGAGCCTCCACTCGAGCCGTCTCCTCGCCGCCCGCTCCGCGATCCAACAGAATGGGCCTGCCTTGTCGAAGCAGGACGCGAAGAACCTCATATTCGAAATCGCCGTCAATGCGCTTATTTGCATTCTCGCCGACTCCCAGACTTACCGTAATCTCCGCGATTCTCTCTTGCCTCGGCGGCGCGCAATAGCGCTGCGGCTTCGAAACGTCGAAGACCTCAGTTAGCCATTCGGCAGTCAATTCCGGGAGACTTGCGTCTAGTTCTCCGCCAAAAGCGCGGCTTTCAAAGAAGAAATAGCGCGAATCGTCGGCAATCGGAATGAGCCCCAGTTGCGTGAGCCGCGAATCCGGATCGATGACGATTGTTCCTAATTCATCGACCGCCACGTGCAACTCAGCCGCCGCCAGCAGCCGCTCACGAAGTAGGCTGGATCGTCCATACATGACCGCAATCGCGTTCACTCGGGAATCCGCCGCGAACAGTTCAGCGTTCTTTGCGGGTCCCACCAGAGACACTTCAGCATCTGGGAAGCGCTGCTTTGCCGCGTCCAGAGCAACGCTCGTAACAGCGACATCAGCCCCCAGAGTTACTCGCGATAACACGAACACCCGGCGCACTTCTCCGCCGGGGAAGCGCCGGACCTGCCGCACTCTTCTGTATCGCAGCAGCAAATCGGCTGCGTTGTGCTCGGGCAGCGCTCGCGCTATAACGTGAGTGAACAAGCGGGCGTAGACTTCGCACAAAGCCGGTTCAAACAGATCGCCGAGCGGCTCGACCACAATAGAGAACAGCGCGCGAGTGGCGGCTCTCGCCACAAACTCATCTTCTTCGTCCAGCGCTCGCTCAATTAATGCGTCTAGCCTGCGCGCGGGCCACGTGCCGCCCTTCAGGCACGCATCAATAACTTCCCGCGCAAGCTCAGTCGCCGGTGTACTTGCCAATCAGCAGCCTCAAGCTCTCTTTCACTGACGCCGGAATTGCCGCGCGATCGGTTATGATGGCGTGCTTCAAGGCCGATCCGCACTTGCAGGTTCGTTTCTCCGGCATCGCAGCCACCACCCGCCGGACTAATTTGCAAGCGCTCTCAGCATTTTTTTTGAGCGTTGCAATGATCTGATCGACGCTGACGGCGTCATGCTCCTCGTGCCAGCAATCGTAATCCGTCACCATCGCGATAGTGACGTAACAGATCTCGGCCTCTCGAGCCAACTTCGCCTCTTGCAGATTGGTCATGCCGATGACATCCATGCCCCACGCGCGGTAAAGATTCGATTCTGCCCGCGTCGAGAACGCCGGGCCCTCCATGCAAAGGTATGTCCCTCCGGCCTTGCTGTTGATGCCGATCTCAGTGGCGGAATTGTGAACCACGCTCGCGAGTTGCGGGCACACCGGATCGGCAAAGCTGATATGCGCGACGAGGCCGTTGCCGAAGAAAGTGGAAATGCGTCCGCGCGTGCGGTCGAAGAACTGATCGGGAATAACAAAATCGAGCGGCGCATGCTCTTCCTTCAATGACCCGACCGCGCTGAGCGAGACAATGCGCTCGACGCCAAGCATCTTCATCCCATAGATATTGGCGCGGAAATTTAGCTCTGAGGGCGAGATGCGATGTCCCCGGCCGTGACGCGCCAAAAACGCGACGCGCTTGCCTTCAAGTTGCCCAACAATGTACGCGTCAGACGGCTGGCCAAACGGAGTAGAGAGTAGCACATCGTCATGCGCCTCAAAACCAGGCATCGCGTACAGCCCGCTTCCGCCGATAATGCCGATTTCTGCTCTCGTGTCCACTTCGGCTCCGCTCCTCACGATTCGACTGCCTGGTTCTGAATCAGTTCCAGCAGCACGCCGCCGGTTGAATCGGGGTGTACGAACAAGTACGTATGGCCTCCCGCGCCTTGCCTCGGGTCGTTCAGCAAGCGCGCGCCTTCGCTACGCAAGCGCGCGGCAGCCCCCGCGAGATCGTCAATTCGCAGAGCAATATGGTGCAATCCGGGACCTCGTTTCTCGATGAATCGGGCAATAGTGGAATCGGATCCGGTGGCTTCCAGCAACTCGATCCGTGGGGAATGGGCCCCCGCGCCCGCCGGCAGCATCGCAACCTTCACGCCTTCGGCGGGAACTGTCTCCCTATGCGTGATCTTCATTCCGAGCAGGTCTTCATAGAATCGAAGTCCTTCGTCCAAACTGCGTACGGCAATGCCCAGATGATCGATCTCGATGCTCATGTTGTCCAATCTGCCTACGCTCATCAAGCGCGCCCGCAGTTCTTTCACGGCTGCATACGGATCTTCTATTTTGGCAGCCACTTTGTCGGCATGGCGTTCGACATCACCATCGGAAACGGAAGCCATCAGAGTATCCTTGAGCATCTCACGCAGGCGCAGAGCCCACGTTTGGGCGCGAGAATTCTGCTGCGCACGCCTCTCGAACGCAGAACGGATAACTGCGAGAAGCTCATCCACTCCTTTCCCCTCGGTAGAAATCACGCGGCGAACGGGAGCGGAATTCGCGCGTTCAGGCGCGCTCGCGAAGCTCTGCATGGCTCGAATTTCTTGTTCCAGGCGGTCAGCCCCGGGCAGATCCGCCTTGTTGATCGCGAAAACGTCCGCGATCTCCATGATGCCGGCCTTGATGGCTTGCACATCATCCCCCATTCCGGGTACCAGCACGACTACGGTCACATCGGCAAGCCGGGCAATCTCTATTTCGTCCTGCCCTACGCCAACCGTTTCGATCATGACCACGTCACGTCCGGCAGCATCCAGCAGCAGGGCCATTTCCAATGTGCCTTGCGCCACACCGCCCAGCCTTCCTCGCGATGCCATCGAGCGGATAAAGACGCCCGGATCGTCATGATGGTCTTGCATGCGGATGCGGTCCCCGAGAATCGCGCCGCGCGAATAAGGGCTGCTCGGATCTACGGCGATAATGCCGACCTTTTTCCCCTCCCGGCGCAAGGTCTTCGCCAACTGATCGACAAGCGTACTTTTTCCGGCTCCGGGCGGACCGGTGATGCCGGTAACCATCGCACGGCCCGTGCGTGGAAACAACGCCGAAATGAGCTCCCGCCCGGCAGTGGTTTGACTTTCGATCAGGGTCGCCGCCCGGGCAAGAGCCCGCAAATCGCCCGCGACGATTCGCTCCTCCAGATCCGCGGTTGAAAGCCGATTCGCCAACTACTCTTTTAGCAGTTGGCGGGCAATTTTGGGATGCGTTGACATTTGTATAGACAAACGCCTATACTTAGGGTGTGAATGCAGGTATCCTACTTTCAAGGGTTCCGATGGGACGAGGCGAATTTTCAGAAATGCCGGAAGCACGGAGTCTCGCTAGCGGAGATAGAGCATGTCCTTAGCCACGGTGCAACGCTGATCGTTATCAACAACCGGGTGAGGAGATTCCGGGGAAAATGCTCGATATCGACGCGCAACTGTTGCCTGAGCTGCGAGATGACTGGGTGAACGATGAAAAATCGAAAGATGGCCTCGGAAGAGATTTGTTCCCACTCACTACGGACGAGCAGCAGAAGTATAAATATCAACTGGAGGGGGAAGAGGATTACCACGGACAGCACCTCTATGAAATCAAGTTTTTTCCCACGCCGGCGAGACAGGGGTTCGACGACGACCAGACGATCTGGGCAGGCGTGGCGCTGATCGAGGAAGCAGATTGCGAACGGATCTCAATCGTTACTCATATGGCGAAAGGCATACCTTTCCTGGTGAAAACGCTGCTTGGAACGAACCTGCATCAGCTCGGGTTCTCAGTTACGTATAAGAAGTTCGGAGATGGCATTTATTTTCCGGTCAGCTACGGCGGCGAGTTCCAGGTGCGAGGGCTGTTTCTCTATAAGCGCACGTTCACTCTTTCTCTGGGGAACAGCGATTTCAAGAAGGGCGAGGCGCAAAGCACGATCAGCTACGGGACGGCGCAATGAACACCGCCGCTTGAGATTACGCGACCGCTTCCCTCGCATCTTTTATCGATGCGCACCAGGACCAGTACCCTCGTTTGCTCGAATACGGATCGTCCTCTAGCTGGAAGAGTACATCGATCTTCTTCCCGGGCTCGAAAAGGCCAGCGCGATCTCCGAAATTCCACGCTTTGAAAAACAGCAGGCGGCCCTTGTGGCGCAGGGGCACGTTCAGGTGCTTGCCGTCTTTCAAGACCTTCGGCGGACCGGCCACTTCCACTCCCGAAGTATAGAAGACGGGCGATGGGTTGCCGAATCCGAATGGACCAAGCGACAGCACCTGCTGAACGCAGAGCTCGGTCACGTCGGTGAATGAGGCTTCCGCATCCGCCGCGTGTTGAGGGCGTAGATCGTCAGCGGATAATTTGCCTGCGGCGAACTCGCCGAAACGCCGGCGGAATTCTTCCAGCTGCGCGCAACGCAATGTCAACCCAGCAGCCTGGCGATGTCCGCCGAATCTGGTGAACAGATCCGGCATGCTCTCGAGCGCTTCCAGCAGATGAAAAGCCGGGATACTGCGGCCTGAACCGGAGAGGCACGGATCTTCACCTTCACCCGTAAGCGTTGCGTCACTGAGCACGAACACGGGGCGGCTGAAGCGTTCCACCATGCGGCTCGCCACAATGCCCAAGACGCCCAAGTGCCATCCGGCGCCAGTGAGAACCATCGCCTGCACGTCAGGCACAAACGCGTCGTCTTCGCACTGCTTCAGAATGGCTTCGACAATCTCGCTCTCGACCTGTTGCCGCTCACGGTTGAGCGCGTCCAATTGTTCGGCAAGCTGGCGAGCGCGGGTAGGGTCGGCGGTGAGGAATAGCTCGATCACATCACGCGCGGTATCCATGCGGCCAGCCGCGTTGATTCGAGGCGCAAGGCGAAATGCGACCTGATGGGCGGAAGGGCACTCGCCGTCATCAAAGCCCGCAACCGTCAAGAGCGCTTTCAATCCATGATTGCGGACCTGGCGCAGGCCTGATAATCCGCGCCGCACGATAACGCGATTTTCACCCACGAGTGGAACGATATCGGCTACCGTCGCGATGGCGACCGGTTTGAGAAACGAATCGAGCAGAGCCGTTTGGCGCGTGTGCGCCAATCCGCTGCGATTCAGAAGCGCTTGAACCAGCTTGAATGTCACGCCCGCGCCGCAGAGGTTCTTATCGGGGTATTGGCAATCCCGGCGATTCGGATTCAGAACCGCTAAAGCGGGCGGTAGCTCCACGGTCGGCAGATGGTGATCTGTCACTATGACATCCATCCCCAATGAGCTCGCGTGAGCGACGACGGAATTCGAGCGAATGCCGGTGTCTACGCTGACGATCAGCTTGACTCCGGTTTGCGCTGCGCGGTCGATCACGTCGGCGCGCATGCCGTAGCCTTCTTTCAAGCGGTCGGGAATGTGGAAATCGGCGTGGCCGCCGAGCATCTCGATCGTTTTCTTGAGCACAACGATCGATGCAGTGCCATCCACGTCATAATCGCCGCAGACGAGGATCGGCTCGCGCCTTTCGATCGCCGACGACAAACGCGTGACCGCGCGATCCATGTCGCGCATCAGCAGAGGATCGTGCAAAGAATTTAGTTTGGGGGAAAGAAATTCGGCGGCTCGCGACGCATCCTCCAAGCCGCGATTGACCAACACGGCCGCAACGAGCGGCTGCACTCCCAGGCTGCGCTGTAACCGGGCCGCGGCTTCCTTTGGAGTGCTCGGCAGCACCCAACGCGCGGCGGGACGCACCCAACGCAGCGCACTCACGCTAGAGACCATCAATTTTTCGAGAAGTATCCTCCGAGCGATTGATCCTCTTCGCCTTCCGCCATGTCGACAGCGGCCTCCAACTCGGCCAGAATGTCGTTCAACGATTGATACCAATCGGTATGCAGCTCGTACACGTACACGCAGCTCTCCATGGTGAATGAAAGCTCGAGCGAGCAGGTGAAACCCTCATAAGCCTGCAACTGGCGCAAACGGTTTTCCAGGCTTCGTTTCTCCTCGCGCGTGAAATCGCTGTCTTCCAGCTGGTCGAGCGCCTCGTCGATCTGATCGAGCGAGAATGAGCGATGGTGGAAAACGATCAGCCGAGCGCCCGCTTTATAAGCAGCACTCAGAAAATCGCGAAAGTTCGGATGGCCGTCGGTATCCCAAAACACCTGATCGAGTGAATCGAGCATCCCATGATAGCCATGAAAAACAGCTAGGCCGGATTCGTCGAGATAGGCCTGCATCTCCGCTCTTAGCGCTTCCAGATCTAGAGCCATCGGCTTAAAGCTATCAGATTCAGAATTGCTGGTTGGGATCGGAAGTTATTGCTTCTGCGCGACAGATGCCGCTATCGCTGAGACGAGCTTACCGATGCGCTCATCCAGGGCGGCGCCCTGCTCGCGCAGGATGATGCGCGTCTCTTCGATTCGCCCCTTGAGCTCTTCGATTTGCCGGGTGTGCTGTTTCGTGGTCTCGTACAATTCGTGGATCGAGTCTTGCTGCAGTACGTGCGCAGTCAGCAGCTGCTTGTAATCGTGCCGAAACTGCTCATGATCGGCAATCAACAGCTCTAGCGCCCTTTCGATACGATCCATCCGGGCGTTGCGATGACCATTTGGCGAATCGGTCTCTTCAGGCACGCTACTATTTTATGCGACCTGCCGGCCTCTTGCGGCGTTTGTTGGCCGGACAGGTAACCTCGGCGGCCTATCAAGCATCGTTTCGATGGTATTGCTTCGACCCAGTCTATTTTTGTTGTTCTTTTTGTGTCTTGGTTGTAGCCAAAGCTTCGCCCAGAGCGGTTTTGTCAAATCAGGCGATCAAGCAATTCCCGGCGCCACGGTCACGATAGCTCAAGGCGACCAGACGTTTTCGACCGTGACGGATGAGGATGGGCATTATGGATTTC
>JBAUUG010000140.1:0-3819 GCA_049582585.1 Bryobacteraceae bacterium
ATCATTCCGCGCGCGATTTCAGCAATTTATGCGTACGCCGGTTCAGTTTCTTCGGCTGCGCTGAAATAGGCGCAATCAGGGTGATGGAAGACTAACGCCGAGACGCTCGCTTCGGGCTCCATCATGAAACCTTCGGTCAATTCCACGCCGACGTCTTCCGGGTGGAGAAGACGGAAGAGTTTCGTCTGGTCCTCGAGATTGGGGCAAGCCGGGTAGCCGAAGCTGTAGCGCTTGCCGCGGTAACGGGAAGTGAAACGCTCGTGCATGGTCAGGGTGGGCGGATCGGGAAATCCCCAATCCTCACGAAGGCGGCGGTGCAGCCATTCAGCGCAGGCTTCCGCAGTTTCGATACCGAGCGCCTGAAGCGCATGCGCTTTAAAGTATTCGCCCCGCGATTTGGCTTCCCCTGAATGCTGAATGACGCCTTCGCCGGCCGTAACCACGAATAGCGCTATGTGGTCACGGGCGCCGTCCTGCGGATCGAGGGCGTAGTCGCTTAAGCAGAGACCGTCGGATTTGGCTTGGCGCCCGAAATGAAAGCTCTCAATGGGCGAATCTCCGCCGGGCGCGAAAAGATGTAGATTGTTGCCATCGCGCTCGACTTCGAAGAATTGCCAGACAGCGCGGGCCTTCATGAACGTCGCGGCATCACGCTTCACGTCTTCGAGGTTATGAAAAAGCTCGAGCGCCTTCGGATCGCGGTCGGCCAACAGCTTTTCAAAGTTGCCTTTAAACCCGAGATGGCGGCCATAGAGCATGAATGGATTGATATAGCTCCAGACCTCGGCGAGGTTGGGAACCAGGCGAACTTTCCGGTCCAGGTAGGGAGCGGAAGGTATCGGAATATTCGTGTGAACCTTGGGGCTGCGCACTTCGCCTGACGGAATGGCCGCTTGCTCGAGAGGAGCGGCTTCCGCAGGAACGTCGCGGAAAATATGTTGCGATAACACCTGATCGCGGAGAGCGGGGTCCATGATCTCATTCATCAAGCGCAGTCCGGTCATGGCGTCTTTGGCATAAAAAGTCGGCGCGGAATAGCTGGGTGCGATCTTCGTTTTCGTGAATTTCTCGGATAGAGCGGCTCCGCCTACTAGAAGAGGGACGTCGATTCCGGAATCCTTCAGATCGCCCGCGGTGGTGACCATCTGGTGCGCGCTCTTGACGAGGAGACCGGAAAGGCCGATGGCGTCCGGATGATACTTCTGGTAAGCCCTGATGAGGTCTTCGGGCGGCACTTTGATACCGAGATTATGCACTTCGTAGCCGTTGTTTCCCAGAATGATTTCAACCAGGTTCTTGCCGATATCGTGAACGTCGCCCTTGACAGTGGCGAGGATGATCTTGCCGCGCGTGGAAGAACTGGCCTTCTCCATGAATTTCTCGAGGTGAGTTACGGCCGCTTTCATGGCCTCAGCCGATTGCAGCACCTCGGCGACAATCAGCTCATTGTTGTTGAATAGCCGGCCGACTTCAGACATTCCCGTCATAAGAGGGCCGTTGATGATGTCGAGCGGCGCGACACCCCCGTTGAGCTTTAGATCGAGGTCCGGAATGAGACCGTCTTTGGTTCCTTCGATGATGTAGTTGGCGAGACGGCCGTCCAGGGGAAGATCGGAGGTCTTCTTTTTGATCCTTCCGGTGGCGCCCCGGAAGTGTTCGGAAATCGCGGAGATTTGGAATTGGTTTACGGCAATTTTTTGCTCACGCGATTGTTCTCTCCAATCTTCCGGGACAGCTTCGAGCGACGCGGCGTTCGGGTGACCCGGCGGAACGCCAACGGGCGGAGTGTTGAAGAGCAGAGCCTCGGCTAAACGCCGCTCTTCTTCGGGAATGGAAGCAAATCGTTCCAATTTCTCCGCATTGACAATGGCTAGATCGAGACCCGCCTTGGTGCAGTAATACAGGAAGACGGAATTCACCACCTCACGCGCGGAGGCCGGCAGGCCGAAAGAAATGTTCGAAATGCCGAGAACGGTCTTTACGTACGGAATTGCCGCTTTGATGAGGCGAATGGATTCGATGGTCTCGACCGCGCCACCGATGTAATTTTCGTCACCCGTAGCACAGGGGAACACCAGCGGGTCGATGATGATGTCTTCAGGCGGAATGCCGTATTTGGTTGTCAACAGTTGGACCGAGCGCTGGGCTACTGCAAGTTTCCGCTCGCGCGTGAACGCTTGCGCCTGGGTAGGATCTTCGTCGATGCAGCCGACGACGAGGGCCGCGCCGTATTGCCGTGCTAAGGGGCAGATGCGCTCAAACTTCTCTTCGCCATCTTCCAGATTGATGGAGTTGATGATGCTCTTGCCCTGGCAGTAAGTGAGAGAAAGCTCAACCGAGCGCGGATCGGTGGTATCGATCATGATCGGCGCTTTGATTTTCCGGATAAGCTTCTCGTAAAAGACCGGGATATCGTTGATCTCGTCGCGGTCGCTGGACTGCAGGCAGACATCGACAACGTGCGCGCCGTTGCGGATTTGCCAGCGGGCGATTTCAGTGGCCTCTTCCCACTTCTCTTCGCCGATCATTTTCTTGAACAGGCGGGAGCCGATGACATTCGTGCGCTCACCCACGATCAGCGGGCGATTGCTTTCTTCGGCCTCGATCATCTCGATGCCCGAAAAGTAAGTGCGATGGGTGGGCTGCTTCGGCTCGCGCGGCTTCTTTCCCTGGACCATCTGAACGATGGCGCGGATATGATCGGGCCGCGTGCCGCAACATCCACCGACGATGTTCAGCCAGCCGTGATCGATAAAACGCTCGAGCTGCGCGGCTAGACTGGTGGGCGTCTCGAGGTACTTACCCTCCTCATCAGGCAGACCGGCATTGGGATAGCAGGATACGCGAGTGTTGGAAAGCTCATGGATCGACCGAATGTGATCGGTCATGAACTCTGGGCCTGTTGCGCAATTGAGACCCACCGCAAGGAGATGGGCGTGCGAGATGGAAGTGTAGAAAGCCTCCGAGGTTTGGCCGGCGAGCATTGTACCCATCGCTTCAATGGTGCCGGAGACCATGGCAGGAATTGGATAATCGCGTTCACGGCGAAGACGGTCAATCGCGAGAAGGCCGGCTTTGATGGTTCTTGTGTCGTTGCAGGTTTCGAGAAGGAGGATGTCCGCGCCGCCGTCGAACAAGCCTTTGGCCTGATCGTAAAACCCTGCCACAAGCTCCGGGAACGTTACGCCGCCGCTAATGGAAATGGCCTTGGTAGTGGGACCCATGGAACCCGCAACAAAACGCGGGCGGCCGGGAGTAGAAAACTCGGCCGCGGCCTGGCGCGCCAGCTTCGCGGCCTTGAGGCTTATCTCGTACGAGTGATCGCCGAGCCCGTACTCGGCAAGCACGATCTTGCTCGATTGAAAGGTATCGGTTTCGACAATATCGGAACCTGCTTCGTAGTAGGCGCGGTGAATATCCAGGATGACGTCCGGGCGCGTGAGAACTAGATTCTCATTGCAGCCTTCAAGGGCAGGCCCGCCGAAATCGGCCGCGGTGAGTTGGGCTTGCTGGAGCATCGTGCCCATGGCTCCATCCAGCACCAGTACACGCGTGGCGAGGGAATCTTCCAAGGCTTGGCGGCGAATCTGCCAGTCTTCCATATAGAAAGGGATTAACTCCCATTGTAATGGGAAGCCTTATCTTGGATGAGACCCTGGTAGCGAACGGCGGTGAGCCGCGCCGGAGTGGGAAATCTGATCAGTCTCCGGCAGTGGCGCTCGAGGCTGTTAGAGGCTCGGCCTGATTCGAGCTGGTGGTTGGATCTTGAGGCTCCAGTACAACCGGTTTCGTGTCTTCCGCCGAAGTTGGCTTTGCCAC
>JBAUUG010000141.1:0-3286 GCA_049582585.1 Bryobacteraceae bacterium
GCGGCAGCCTGTTGGTCTTGCAGGGTTTTCGCCACGCTGGTATCCGGTGGCGGAGGTTGAACCGCCCCCGGCTGCGTGCCGGTATCAGGCGCCGCCGGCATGCCGCCGGTGCCCTGCTTCTTCGCCAGTTCGCCCATGCCGTTGGTGATGTTCTCCTGGAAGTGGTTGTACATTTCCTGCAAGTCATCCACTTTTACGGCAACGGTTTGTCCCGAAGCGCAATCGCCTTTTTTGGTCGCCGAGACGCTGGCATTGACGTTCTGGTCTGCATCCGGAGTGTCCGTCAGACGCGTGATCACATCGCCCGACGTCAAGGCGCATTCCTGACCGTTGGCCACCACCGTCACAGTGGTATCTACCACAAAAGTGCGCTGTGATGGATCGAGCGCCGGCGGTGGTTGATCGCTGGTAGGCGCCGGAGCCGCCGAAGCTGCTTGTCCTCCCGACTCCTGGCCGGCCTGTGCCTGTTGCGCGGCTAATTGCGCTTTTACTTCCTGGGCAATGGCTTCCTTCACCTCGGGAGTCAGCGCCACCGGCCCGGAGGCCGCTGCCGGAGCAGCGTCTCCGCCTCCTCCGCCCCCTGCACTGGCTTGGGCGTCGGCGGCCATAGCATCCGCATTATCCTCGGCACGGGCGGCATACGCCGCCTGCAATTGCTGCGAGATCAGATAGTCCGTCAGCCAATAATACGGAGCAGCATAAACCGGATAGGGATTCCACCATCCGCCATAGAAGCCCCACCATGGAGCTCCACCCCAACCCCATGCCCCAATGCCCCAGGCAACCGACACTCCCCACGGATGGAAGCCCCACCCATAAAATCCCGGGTGGTACCAGACGCCTGGGTAGTAGCCGTAGTACATGTGCCCGCCCCAGCCGTACCCGCGATAAAGCCCAACGTGGTAGCGCCCGCCGGAATAGAAGGTCCGCGAGTAGTAGGCATGCCCGCCGCGCGTGACGTAGGCGCGCTGCACGTAACCGCCATGCCCCCTGGTCACGATGCGCGCTCCGTTGCGTTCACTCACCACCGTGCGCCCGCCACGGACCCCGTGTTCAATGTGCATTCCACCGCGGTCGATGGAACGAACCGACCCGTTCGGACGGACGCTCGCCCTTCCGCCGCCCTTCAGCGAAACTGTTCTGCCCGGTGGAGTACGAGCGGCTGTGCGGGTCGTTGCCGCCGCGTGGGTCGTTGTTCCTGTGTGCGTCGTTGTTCCCGTGTGCGTCGTCGTGCCACCGGCGTGGGTCGTCGTACCCGTGTGCGTCGTCGTGCCCGTGTGCGTGGTCGTCGCTGTGTGCCCGGTCGTCGCGGTGTGCCCGGTCGTCGCGGTGTGCCCGGTTGTGGCTGTATGTCCGGTCGTCCCGGTGTGTCCAGCCGTAGTTGTGTGGCTCGGCGTGGCGGTATGACCGGTCGTGGCCGTATGTCCAGTCGACTGCGTATGAGACGGCGCAGTCGAGTGTGAAGGAGCGCTCGGCTTGCTCGGAGCGCTCGGCTTGCTGGGTTCGTTCTTGTGCTGTCCCAAAGCAAACACGGGAATTGCCATCATCAAGAAAAGCATTCCTGACTTCCGCAGCATATTTTCACTCTTCCAAATGCGATTCATTCCGGCCTCCTGGCCATTTAGACTTCGTGCGCTCTTCCACAATTGCTCTCCACGGAACAGAATTGCCCAACCTGCACTGAAATGAACCCCAAGAATCGAGAGAAGTCCTGCCGGTGCGAAATTTATTTGAGCGGCAAGAAGCCGCGGGCAACCCGCAACCTGAGGCGAAAAAACGTTATCAGAACTTGGACAGCGCTGCAATCATTCTCTCACGCCCACCCGTTCCCACATTGGTCCGCCGCTCTCGCGCCCTATTTCTTTCTCCGCTACTATAATCTACTGTTTTTCTGTGGGAGGGTTCTTTGCGCTACCTGGATCGACTGCAGCCCCTCGCGCTTTTCGTCATGCGCCTCGCGCTTGGCGCTGTCATGGTAGGCCACGGATATCAGAAGGTTTTCGGCGGCCTTCATCACCATGCTCAATTCGTGGCCAGCCTCGGGCTTCCAGCCTGGACTGCTTACCTCTCTGCCTTTACCGAATTCTTCGGTGGCATCTTGGTACTGATCGGTCTCTTCACACGTGCGGCTGCCTTAGCCATTTGCATCGATCTGTCCGTCGCCATAGCGAAAGTTCACTTCCACAACGGACTCATGGGGAACGGAGGATACGAATTCCCCTTGGCACTGGCCTGCATTGCTTTCGCCCTTGTCTTTTTCGGTGGAGGTGCGATCGCTCTCGATCATATCCGCGCTCCCGGTAGTAGCGGGAAGCCCAAGTAGCAGCACTTTTGTGTTTGCGGAAATCACGAGGTTTCTCACTACCCGAAAGAGGAAATCCTTTTGCCCCGCAACTTATCTTCAGTTCCAGGGTTTGATTTGCGTTGCCAGGATGATTGCGATCCTTAGGAACAGTGAGGATTCACCGGCGTCTTTACGTTTCTTTACAGCCGGATTCGTTTACTACGTTCGATTACCGGGATGATCCTCTCCAGTTGAATCTGGCATTGCCAGAAATATATGATGAGCATTAGTCAACTTTGCAGCATCCTAACGATTTCGCGGCGGCATCTTACCGCATACAACGAACTATTAGGAGGGCTTCTCTTGAGAAAGTTATCGATCCTCGCTCCGATTTGTGCTTTATTGTTCTTCGCCCAATTTGGCTCTGCCCAGCAGGGAGACGTTTTTATTGGCGGTGGCACGCTCCTATCCTCCGCAGCCACCAACGGTTCTTTCCCGTCGGAAAAGGGCGGCCTCTATCTCAACCTTGGCGGCGATGTAGTTTTCTTCAAGCACGTCGGCGTGAACGTCGAAACCGCCTGGAAGGCTACTCAGGGTGTCTACGGGAATGGGAGTGGATTGAACTACCGTCCCATCCTGACCGACTTCAACCTGCTCTACCAGCCGCACCTGGGTAAGAAACTTGGCGCCGACCTTATGGCCGGCATCGGCGCGGCCGACACACGTTTCTACGCTCCGGGACCCTCTTGCAGTGGTTGCGTCAACTTCGAGAGCACTGATCACTTCATGGAGCACCTCGGCGGCGGCATCCGCTATTACGTCTGGCACCATGTCTTTGTCCGTCCCGAGGTTCACTACTACCACATCCAAAGTAACAACAGCCTCACCAATAACGGGGCATTCAACTCCAACAACGTGGTTCGAGTCGGCGCCTCTATCGGATACACTATCGGCGGCGGTTCAGACTAAGTTTTGAATACGCGAGTGGTCGCAGGTCCAGCC
>JBAUUG010000142.1:0-2338 GCA_049582585.1 Bryobacteraceae bacterium
GTGTACCGGTTCGTCTTTTCGTCGAAGTCGTACTGAATGAGGCTCGGTTTGCCATCCTTCACTTCGTACACGGCTGGAGCTTCCTGCGGAGTAGCTTCAATGTAAGTGAAGCGGTCATCGTGATAGATGGCCGTCAGTCCGAACGGGTTCTTTGGAGGAACCGTGTATTTGTAGTCGTGCTTGATCGTGGAGGGATAATTCGCACGGAGCTCAGCTTTTTCATGCTCAAGTTCTTTCTGCGCTTTCTCGTGCATTGCCTTGAGTTGCTCTTGTGCTTGGTCAGCCGCCTTTTTGAAGCCTTCAATGGCGTCCGCACTGACGAAGCGCGGTTTGTCTTTCATCGCAACAATCGCGCTTTGGTCGGCCGGGTCTACAAAGATCTTGAGATCGGCGTGGGCATTCTGGGTGCCTGATATCTCCGTTGCTAAGAAGCTGTAGACGTTCCCACTCGCCGTTATGAGATTGATGTTCGTGCGGCCACCCGCCTTCGCGGGTTTCACATAGGCGAGATTGCCGGTCCAGTTTACCGGCCAAAATTCTTTGTCGCCACAGGTGACTTCCAAAATTGACTCCTCTTTGGGAAGCTCGATCAAAGTGGTGAATCGCACTTCCGTCGAGATTGGAACGATGTCAGTGTCGTGATACGCGACAGTACGACTGACAATGCTGGGGTCTCCTGCAATCGTTTTCACGTCTGCTGCGGTTCCGGGGATACAGAACGCGCAGGCGAGTGTGCCGGCTACTGTAACTCTGAGTAAAAGCATGTTGGTTATTCCTCCTAACTGGCCTCTGCCGCCAGAACTTCGAACCCTTTCTGAAAGCCGTGCGCGGCTATGGCTGCATCGCGGCGTGTGTTGTCGAACGGTGAATTCGTGTATTGCCAGTAGGCGCAAGGATCGAGGGTTACGTTGAGCACCTTCGAACGTTGATCGCTCTTAAGCAGAAACTGACGTTTTGGGATGAGCGCTGCAAACAGCTCTACTTCACGGTGATTTAGATGAAACATCCGCTGGTATGCGCCGTGATCCGCTCCGGGATTGGCGAGGAGAATCTTCGTGGGGCAGACCTCGTTTACAAGGTCCAGAATGCCAGCGAGCTCCAGGTCCGCGGCCGACTGCGTGACAAGTCCAATTCCCCCGTTATGTTTTCTCCAGGTCTTTCCCGCGCTCACCAAGTAAGCTCTCGCGGTATCGTTCGCTAGAAAGCGCCACACTTCGTCAGCCCATAATTGCTTGTAGGTGGAGGCAAGGGTAGCGTCATAGACAATCTGGCTGATGCGCTGAAAGATGTAGAAGAGCAGTGGTTGCAGTACCTGAGGGTAGAGTTCGTCTAGGCCCTGGAAATCGAACGTTTGGAACTCCGCAAAGGTAAGAGTGTCTTCTGGGTTGTCGAACAGGGAGCCATATTGCCCCGTTCCCACCCACGGATGAAGACTGTCTGCCAAATGTCGTGGAAGTCCTGTCGCTAAATTTCCAAGCGTACGGTGCTCGGCGTCAAGCACATACATTCCTTCGATTGCTTCAAAGAGCTCGCGATCATCATGGCTTCGCGGATTGCGTTCACCACCCGCTAACAGCAAACGGACAAATGTGAAAAGGAACTGCAGGTTATCGGGGGTGTTGGGCAGTACAAACGGGTTGATGCGAAAGGATTGCTTTCCGTACCCGAATTGCATCTCGACGTAAGACCCGCCGTGCTTGCGTGTAATTTGGCGGTAGCTGCCCCCTAAGTCTAAAATGAATGTACGCGGTGCGTGCTTCTGTGAATGGTCAATGAACAGGTTCGTGAGGACGGACTTGCCTGAACCTGGGGCACCGAAGATCAATGCGCCGAGCTTGTCGTCGTCGTGGAGGTTAAAGTAGTACGGCGTCTGGTGATCGGTCTCCAGTACAACCAAGTGCTCTTCTCGCAGATGGCGGTTGACCGTTTCTCCTTTATGCGGTGCATACAGAAATGAGAGATCGGCGTAGTTGCCACTCAATAGCCAAGTCCGGCGCAAATTAAACGCATGATTCCCAGGAATGATCGAGAGGTACGCGTTGAGCGCGTTGTAGGTCTCGCGAATTAGCGCACCTTCGTAATTGCCGACTATTTTGGTGACATCGGTTGCCGTGGCCTGTAATTTTGTTCTGCTCTTCCAGCCGTACAGCACAACGGTGAACGAGAACTCTCCGAGATACTCACCGTCGTTATTAATGCGCGCGAGAGTTCCATCAAGGTCCTCCATATCGTTCAGGGCCGATTTGTCTGCTATGACGTTTTCCCGTTTCCCGCGATTCATCACCATGCTGATGACCGAGGGAATGTCGGATACCCATTGCGACCAGTAGAAGTGCTT
>JBAUUG010000143.1:0-6138 GCA_049582585.1 Bryobacteraceae bacterium
TCATCCGGTGTAAGGAAGTCGCGATCTTGCGCCAGCAACAAAGAAGCCACGCACGCAGCGGAACAGAGAAGAAACGTAAACTTCATTTCCTCATCACCCCGTCCAGCAGCTTATCGTGAATTTCATCCAGCTTGCGCTCGGTGTACTCAGCCCAACCTCGCCTCTGAATCTCTATGTCGTCGAGCAAACCTTGCATACGACGCTGCAGGTAAGCGACTTTTAACTCCGCTTTCTTGTAGCACCGCGCCTTGTGAGCAACTGCCAGCGACACGACACATTCGTTCAGTGCGTTGGTCATGTCCTCTAATTGTGCATCGCCTTTCTGGATCTCACCCTTCTCATAACAGTCACGCGCGTTGTCAAATGCTGCGTCCGCGAAGTTGAGCGCCAGCTCCGACCGTTTCGTTGGGTCATGCTGCGCTTTCAGCTCGGCCACGAGAGACTGGGCATGCACAAGCGACGCACAGGTCACCATGAGCAAGCAGATGTCGATCAGTTGTCTCTGCAGTTTTGCTGGTTTGACCGACTTCATCGATTCGCCTCCCTTTCGAGAATTTTGCTCCGCTGGCGCGCTACGAATTCCTGGTCTGGAAACTTCCCATCGCTCAGTTGCAGAAACTGCTGATAATTCTTAAGAGCCGACTTCACCTGATGCATCTTATCCAAGACAATCGCCCGGTAGTAAAAATCGCCCGCGGTCTCCGCATTTAGATTATGTACCCTTTCGAGTGCGGCGAGTGCTTCAGGATAGAGCTGCGCGATGACAAAGGCGCTTGCGGCCTCATTCCAGGCTTCGACGGAATCAGGTTTTAGATTGGCCGCGGCTACGAACTGATTCCCGGCGGCAACGTAATCGTGCCGGTCCCGATGGATGCGCGCAATAGCCATCCGCAGATCGTAGTCGTTGGGATTTGCCGCTAACGCTTGCTCCAGGATGGGAGCGGCTAGATTCGGCTGATTGTTCTTGAGATAGGCAGTGGCGAGCGCGAGCCGGTTTGCCGGCGTCGGGGACATTTCTGCGGCAGCCTGAAACTGCAGCACGGCATCTGCCGGCTGATTGCCCGCCAGGTAAAGGCGCCCTAACTCTTCGCGCGCTCCGGCGTCGTTCGGGAAATCCCTCAAGGTAGCAATTGCATCGCTCGGGCGATTGGCTTTCGAAAAGGCGATCGCCATCTCCAGCAAAAACGATTGCAGGTTCGGGTCCAGCTCGGAAGCTTTCCGGTAATGCGGCAGAGCATCGTCCAACTTGCCTTGACTTTGAAGGCTTTGCCCCAGCCCCAATTCGGCAGCGGCAAGCTTCGGATCGATAGCCAACGCGTCGCGATACGCATCAGCTGCCCCGGCTAAGTCTCCAGCGGCTAAAAGGCTGTCGCCGAGATATCGTTTGGGACGCGCCTGATCGGGCTTTTGCTTTGAGGCGTCGCGGAGCAGAGGCAGGGCGTCACCCGGCCGGTGATCGCGCAAATAGAGCATGCCCAAATTGAGCTCAGTTTGATACAAGCCAGGTTTTAGCGTTAATACCTGTTTGTAGTGTTCGGCTGCCTGCTCGTCTTTCTTCAGCGCGGTCTCAGCAAGAGCCAGGTTGAAGACAGCGGCGTAATTTTTGGGGTCGGCTGCTGCAAGTTGTGAGAAGATCTGTTCGGCTTGCTGGTAATTCTCACGATCGAGCGCTTGCATGCCGGCCGCCTGAGGATCTTGCGTGGCAACCGACAAGCACGCGGCTAGAGACAGCAGGGCGAACACGGCCACACAACCCTTTTGGTATCTATTCTACCCGGATTCTTTTCTGTCCTTCGCCGCCGCACTGGCTTCTCTATGCAGATGGCTCATGTTGATGCCTTCTATTGCCAGTGCGATAAATCCGACGACAATGAGCGGAATGGTTACGACCGCCCACAAGATGAGTGAAAAGCGCTTGGCATGCGCAGCGGCTAATCCAAACATCATGAGAGTCCGCGCAGTCACCCATTGGAATGAGCCAAGATTGCCGGGCGCCTGCGGAACGATGCTGCTGAGACGAAGCAGAACCATCATTACGAACGAGGCCGTCCAAGGGACCGCGAGGCCATTCGCCAAAACAAGAAAGTAAATCGGCAGTGTTTGGGAAAGTATGAACACGCCGCTTACCAGGAACGAGAAATACAAATAGCGCGAGTGGCCGATCAGATGGAGATCTTCAATAAGAGTGTTGAACCAGCGCGGCCAGGACAGGCCGAAAAGAAGGCTGAGCGATTGCCTTCTGGCATACATGGCGTAGCCGAGTACAACGCCCAAGAGAGCAATCATGAAGCCTAGAATGTAGCCGCCTTCCAGGAGGACACGTGGAAACCTGCCCATGTGCAGAGCGAAAGCGAAGCAGGCCATAAGCCAAATGCCGTCGAAAATGCGTTCGATCAGGGCGGATGCGAAGGAGACAGATAGCGGAAGGTCGGCCGACTTGGAAAGAAGAAAACAACGAATCAGCTCGCCCGCGCGGAACGGGAGCACCTCATTGGCGAACAGGCCGACATAGATGGCCTCAGCCGGCTGCGAGAGCGGCACGCGCTGAATAGGCGTTAAGAGCAGTTTCCAGCGCCAGCCCTGCAGCAGGTAGACGACGATGTTGCATGAGACGGCGAGAGAGACCCAGCGCCAGTGCATGTGCCGGATTTCTCCCCAAATATGGGTGAGGCCAGCCCCGCGGAGGACCCACACCATGCAAATGAGGGAAATCAGATTCGCGAGGATGACGATGATCCACGATCTGAACTTCCGGGTGCGCTCAACTGCGTTCGTCGGCGCGATTTGCGTGGTCAAACACCCTCATGATAGCGTCGTTTCGATGTACAGTCCCATCGCGCGTTTGGCCTTTCGAACGGTGTCTTCTGCGATGGGCAGGACACGCTCTCTCCCGCGCTTCAGCACGGAATCTACATAACCGGGGTCGGCAGTTATCTCCTGGTAACGGCGCTGAATGGGTTCCAGACGCGAGATGACTGCTTCGGCGACGCGCTTCTTGAAATCGCCGTATCGCATGCCCGCCACGCTTTCTTTGGTCACCCAAGGATCGCAGGCTTGGCCGATGGCGAGCAGGTTTGCGATTCCGGGGCCCATGGTTTCAGGATCGACAGCGGGCTGAGAATCCGTTGTGGCGCGGGCGATCTTTTTTTGAATCGTCTTGGGGGGGTCGAGCAGCGCGATCGCATGGCCCGAGCCGCTCGCGGACTTACTCATCTTCTGAGTTGGGTCGTCGAGGCCCATGATTCGAGCACCAACGGCGGGCAGATTGGTGGCCGGCATCACGAACGTTTCGCCATACATGGAATTGAAGCGGTGAGCCACATCGCGAGCGAGCTCCAAGTGCTGCGATTGATCTTCGCCCACTGGAACAATGCCGGCTTGATAGAGCAGGATGTCGGCCGCCATGAGCACCGGATATTGCAGCACGCCGTCACCGATGGTTTCCTGCTTCTCCGATTTGACTTTGAACTGCGTCATGCGATAGAGCCAACCCAGCGGAGTTACACAGGTCAGCAGCCAAGCTAATTCAGCGTGGGCCGGTATGCTCGATTGAACGACGATGGAAGATTGCGCAGGGTCAATGCCGGCCGCCATGAATAGCGCGGCAGTCTCGCGGATCTTGCCGGAAAGCTCTTCCGGCTTTTGATAAACGGTGATAGCGTGCAGATCGACGATGCAGAAAATGCAATCGTAGCGGCTCTGGATTTCAGCCCAATTCTTCAGGGCTCCAAGGTAATTGCCGATGTGAAGCTGACCGCTGGGCTGAACGCCCGATAAGACTCGTGCTTTCATTCAGTAGAGTGAATCTTTATCGTAAGGGATGCAGGCAACGGTAGAAATCGAGAAGCTGGTTTATGGCGGCGAAGGGTTAGCGCGGCTGGACGGTCAAGTTGTGTTAGTGCCGTTCGTTCTTCCCGGCGAGCGCGTTTCCGTCACGGTCGACCGCGTGAAGACCGGGCTGCTTCGCGGCGCGCTTCCACATGTTCTTGAGCCGGCTCCGCAGAGGACGCCACCCGGATGCGAATACTTCGCGAACTGCGGAGGCTGTCACTACCAGCACGCCGAATATGAGTTTCAACTGCAGCAGAAGAAGGCCATTCTGATTGAGACGCTGCAGCGGCTCGGTGGAATCCAGTTTGAGGGAGAAGTCCGCGTGCTCAGCGGCGAGCCTTGGCATTACCGCAATAGAATTCAGCTACATTTTGAGAATGCGCAAGCGGGGTTTCATAAGGCGGGGTCGCATGACCTTTGCGCAATTGATCACTGCCCGATCTCTTCGCCGATGTTGAACCAGGCGATTGCAAAGTTCCAAGCTGCCGCGACGCAGCCGGAGTGGCCGGATTTCTTACGATCTCTGGAAATCTTCACAAATGAGACGGACGTTCAGCTGAACATTGTCGACTCGATACGGCCAGTTGCGGCGCGCTTCTTTGAGTGGTGCGGGACGTTTGTCCCGCTCGCGCGAGGGGCGATTGAATACGCGGCTGCGGGGCAGATGTTTCGTATCAGTCGCGGATCTTTTTTTCAGGTCAACCGCTTTCTGGCGGATGCGCTGATTGGAGAAGTTCTGTGCGCGGGGGAAGGCAGCTACGCGGTGGATCTATATTCGGGAGTTGGGCTCTTTTCGATTCCGCTGGCGAGTCGTTTCCGGCGCGTCGACGCAGTAGAGCGGGGCGGGCCGCCTTCTCGAGATTTGGAATCGAATGCGAATCAAAGCGCGAATGTTCGCGCGGTGAAGGCGTCAGCAGAGGAGTTCTTACGAGGCTTGAGCGATGCGCCCGATTTGATTGTTGCCGATCCGCCGCGAGCCGGGTTGGGGCGAGACGCGATAAACGAGCTGCTTCGTCTCAAACCGCCGCGCCTCACGTTAGTAAGTTGTGACCCGTCGACGCTGGCGCGCGATATGCGAAAGCTCATGCCCGAATACGGGATCGAGAGGCTTACGTTGATCGATTTATTTCCGCAGACCTATCATTTCGAGACGGTGGTGCATTTGGCGAGGAGCTAACACGGAATCCCTGCAGCAGACCGGGCCATTTTCGGGTGAGAAGTTCGGCTATTGTGAGCGCGATGGCGAGGGCGAGGAGCGTGGGCCAGAGTCGCCATGTCGTATAAATTGCGCGTCCGGGAGCGTCGAAGATGGATTCGGGCGGGGGGTTGAATCGACCGCCGGTCAGCTTAGAAATCTGCGCTAACAAGGCTTCGTTCGAGCCGTAATCGCGCAACTCTTCTTGCTGACGATACAGGCCGGTCTCGGGGAACGCGGGTGATTCATTCGCGGGGCGAATACGAAAGAGTCCGGGCAAGCGGCCGATATGTAAACGGCCACGGTAGACGCCGGGCGCAGTCTTATGCACATCAATCGGTTTTTCGAAGCCATTCGGTCCCATAACGAATATCTCGGGCGGGGCTGCGGGTTCAGTCATGCCGCTGCCTAGGCGATAGCTCACCAAAATGTCGTTATTCGCGGTGTCGACTTGACCCGTAACTTCGCTCTGATTCGTGTGTCCCAGCAGATCACGCGTGACATTAATCCAGAACTTGTCGAATCCAGGCCACTCAACCCATGCTTCAGCCCAGCGGCTCTTCGCATCCGAAGCGAAAACAGCGGCCCTGCCGAGGCCGTATTGCCATCTGACGTAAAGCGGGTCTTTCTTTTCCGGATCGATCGAAAGGATTGTTTCCGATGCAGGTTTGGCGGCGAAGCGCGTATACCCTTTCAGCGCCGGCGCAGTGTCTATTCCGACATCCGCAAGAATCTCAGCGTTGCGCTCGACGATGGGCTGAAGCGGCTTCTCGACGGCCGTCGTTCCGCTGTAATCCTGCACATCTTTCAGCAGAATTTGTTCGAGACCCTGCGGCTCGTTTAAGAAATAGCTTCGACCTCCCGATGCCGCAGCCACTTTTTCGAGGTAAGTGCGGTTAACGTCTTGCCCCAAACCTACAGTCGAGATGGTGACTTGATGCGCGAGGGCTTCCTTCGCCAGATCGATGCTGTCGCCTTCCTCTGAAATTCCGTCCGTCAACAGCACGACGTGCTTGTAGGTAGATTTTGAAAGCAGCACCTTGCGATAGGCCTCGGTGAGAGCAGGCGCAATCTGCGTGCCTCCGTCAGGAGTGATGCCGGAGATCAGACGC
>JBAUUG010000144.1:0-3129 GCA_049582585.1 Bryobacteraceae bacterium
TCTCCATTCGCATGCGGGTTTCAGCCGGCAGCGGATTGGAATCCACGAGAATGCCGGGCCCCAACGCGCAGGAGCGGTCGTAGACTTTGGCTTGCGGCAAATAGAGCGGATTCTCGCCTTCAATGTCGCGAGAGCTCATGTCATTCCCAACCGTGTAGCCGATCGGCTTGCCCGAGGGCGTCAGCAGAATTGCGAGCTCAGGCTCGGGTACGCTCCACTGAGAATCGCTTCGGATGTGAACCGCTGCCCCGGCGCCCGCAACGCGATGAGGTGACGATTTGAAAAAGAGTTCCGGCCGCTCAGCCTCATAAACCCGGTCGTAAAACGACCCGCCGCCCGCAATTTGAGATTCTTCCATCCGAGCCGTCCGGCTGCGGTAATACGTCACGCCCGCCGCCCAGACCTCTTGCGCCGCAATGGGAGGAAGCAGCTTGTTTTGTTCATCGCAACGCATCCCGTGCTGAACTTGAGCCCGCAGATATTCAGCCAAATCGTCACGCGTCGTCAGAGAACTCCAATCGGAATCTTGAAGCCGGTACCAGGCATCTTCGTCTTCGGCGAAAGCGCCATCCCTTGTCCTATAAAGCTTCATCGGCTTCTACGATGTCCGGGAATGCGCGATTTCCGGCGCTTCCTCAATTGGCCGCCGTAACGTACTTTCCGGCTCGAGATAATAGCGCGTCAAGTCTTCTTTTAGGATCTCGAGCGCCGCTTCCGGCGTATCAGCAAACTGAAACAGGTTTAGATCGGATGCGGCGATAACACCGTGCTTGACCAGAGCGTCAAAGTTCAAAATTTCTTTCCAGAACTCCGACCCGTACAGAACGATGAGAATCCTGCTTTCCAGCTTCTTGGTCTGAGCAAGCGTCAGGATTTCAGTCAGCTCATCAAGGGTCCCGAAGCCCCCGGGGAAAACGACCAGCGCCTTTGCCAGATACGCAAACCAGAATTTGCGCATGAAGAAATAGTGGAATTCGAAGCACAGTTCCGGGCTGATGTAGGGGTTGGGCCGCTGCTCGAACGGCAGACCGATATTAAGGCCTATGGTTTTTCCCCCAGCTTCGCTCGCGCCGCGATTGGCGGCTTCCATGATTCCCGGGCCGCCGCCCGAACAGACCACAAATCGATGCCGAGGCTCCGGCCCCTCCGCCGCGCCCGAGACCGAAGTTGACCATTCGGTAAAAATGCGCGCCAGCTCGCGAGCCTCACGATAATAGCGCCCCAGTACGCCGTGCTCCTCGATCCGGGCAGAGCCGAAGAACACGACTGTATCCTGAATTTTCTCTTCCTGAAAATGCGCCAGCGGCCACAGATATTCGGAGAGGATGCGCAGCGGGCGAGATTCGGGACTTTCGAGGAAGGCTTCTTCGCGATACGCGACGGGACGCCGAAGCGGGTCGGGTTCCAGGCTCAGCGCGGAGCTTTTGTCTGGTTGCGATTGCAAACCTCGATTGTCTCATCGAGGCCAATGACCCGTTGGTTGGTAGAATTTGTGGGATGCCGGGCCGCAACGTCTTTACTGCGCTGGAAGAAACTGCCCGGCAATACCGCGCCGCAATTGCCCTTCACCAACCTCTAGGGAACAAAGCCAGCCAGGGATATCGCACCTGGTCCTGGAATGACTGGATGCGAGTCTCGCGCGAGATCGCGCTTGGTCTGCGCTCGCTAGGGCTCGAAAAAGGCGAAATTGCCTGCATCATGTCGGAGACCCGGGCCGAATTTTACCTGGTCGATCTGGGCATTATGGGTGCGGGCGGTATTTCAGCCGCACTCTATACCGCGTATCCGGTACCGGAGCTGGCCCGGAGCTTGAGCGCTGCAGAGTCTCGCTTTCTGTTCGTTGAAAATCCTAAGACTCTGACAGATCTCTTTCGCGAAATGGACGCGCAGAAACTGCGCATGCCGGAACACGTGATTCTCATGATTGGCGAGCAGCAAGGCTCGCTTTCGCTCGAAAACCTCGAGCAATTGGGCCGTGAACTTTTAGAGCGCGATCCCGCCGCGTTCACGCGAATCCAGGAAGAGATCTCACCCGAGGATTCCGCCATCCTTTATCTAACCTCCGGCGCGACGGGTGAACCGAAGATGGGTCTCACCAGCCATGCGGCCATTTTGGCCAACCTCGATATGGCGCCCACAGTCCTGCCCGTCGGACCCCAAGATTCCACAATCGTCTTCCTTCCATCCGCGCACATCGCGCAACGCATCGTTCTGGAGTTGGTTCCCATGCGAATGGGCATGCCGGTCTGGTTTTCTGAGAGTTTGGCGCGGCTCCCTGCTGAGCTCAAAACCATACGGCCCACCATCTTCCTTGCGCCTCCACGTGTTTGGGAGAAGATGTTCACCACCATTCTCAGCGAGGTGAGGAAACGGCCGGCCTTGGCCAGAAAAATATTCCATGGCGCGCTCGGTTTAGGAATGGAAGCAGCGCGGCTGAAGGCAGCCGGAAAGCCGCTGCCCCTCTGGATGACGCGTCTGTTGAAGGTCGCTGACAAGCTTGTCTTTTCGAAAGTTCGAGAAAGATTAGGTGGCCGAATCCGCATCCCCGCCTCAGGCGCAGCGCCGCTGGGGAAGGACTTGGCCGAGTTCTTTGCCGCTATCGGAATGCCGCTTATAGAAGGTTACGGCCTCACGGAAGCAGGCGTGATTTGCTTCAACCCCTTGCATCGTGCAAAGCCCGGAAGTATCGGCGTGATGCTTCCCGGTATTGAGGCCCGCCTGGCTGCAGACGGCGAGTTGCAGGTGCGCACGCCTTGCCTCTTCAAAGGCTATTACCGGGATGAAGCCGCGACTCGATCGGTCGTCAGCGATGACGGCTGGTTCTCAACAGGCGATCTCGCGGAAGTCGACGGCGACGGCTACTGGTACATCACCGGACGCAAGAAGGAGCTGATCGTTTCCTCTAACGGCAAGAAGATTTATCCGGCGCGGATCGAGAACCTCTTCAAAATGGAGCCGGTGGTGAGTCAAGTGCTTCTGATCGGCGATAAAAAGCCATACGTCACCGCGCTCCTGACGCTCAACCTGGCCCAGGCGCAGGCCCTCAAGGAACCCGTCACGCTTGCCGTCAAGGATGCCATTTCGCGAGTCAATAAGCAACTGGCCGACTTTGAGCGCATACGCCGGTTC
>JBAUUG010000145.1:0-10566 GCA_049582585.1 Bryobacteraceae bacterium
GTATTGAGTTATTTCGGCTTCAACATTCACACGCTCGCCGACAACGCCACGTTCGAAGAGGTCATTTACCTTCTTTGGAATGGCAAGCTGCCGGCTGCCGATGAGTTGGCAGGTTTGAAATCTTCCCTCGTTGCGGAGCGTGAATTGCCCGCTGAAGTCACGTCCTTCTTGAAGCAAGTTCCGGAAGGCGCGCAGCCGATGGACGTGCTGCGCACGGCCGTCTCGTTGCTCAGCCTTTATGATCCGCTTGCGCGCGACAACTCCGACAAAGCAAACGTCAGCAAAGCGGTTAAGCTAATGGCGCGAATCGCGACGCTCGTGACCACCTTCGATCGCCTTCGAAACGGAAAGGAAGTCGTGCTGGGCGATCCCGCCCTAGGCTATGCGGCGAATTTCCTTTTTACTCTCACGGGCAAAAAGCCGGACGACGTAATGGAGCGCGTTTTTGACGTGGCCCTCATTCTTCACGCAGATCACGAATTAAACGCATCCACCTTCGCGGCGCGCGTCACGGCTGCCACCTTATCCGATATTTATTCGGCCGTGACGTCAGCGATCGGAGCGCTCAAAGGACCGCTGCACGGAGGCGCGAATGAAGCTGTTATCCGGTTGCTGCTTTCCACTAAATCTCCCGAGGATGCTGTGCGGAAGGTCAATGACGATCTCGCTCATAAAGTCAAGATTCCCGGTTTTGGGCATCGGGTCTATCACGTGCTTGACCCGCGCGCCATCCATCTGAAGCAAATGAGCCAGGAACTTGGCAAGCGCACCGGCCATAGCGAGCTTTTCGAAAAATCGACCCGCGTCGAGCAAACGGTTTGCGATCAAAAGAAGCTGAACCCGAACGTCGATTTTTATTCGGCTTCGACTTACTACTCTCTGGGCATCCCAGTGGACCTGTTCACGCCGATTTTCGCGGTGAGCCGCATGTCCGGCTGGACGGCCCACATTCTCGAGCAATACAGAAATAATCGCTTGATCCGCCCGCGGGCCGATTACACAGGCCTAGAGGACGGCCAACCCTGGATCCCCCTAGAACAGCGGAACTGAACCGCGCGCGTCAGCAAGCGGCGCTCTGAACGAATGCACGATTTCAACTTCTTCCGCACGCATGTCGACCAAATTCGCGATCGCCTGGCAATCCGTGGCTACACGCTTGACAGTGACGCCTTTCAAGAACTCGACAAGCAACGCCGCCAATGCGTAACCGAGAGCGAACACCTCAAAGCCGAGCGCAACAAAGCAACCGCTGAAATTGGAAGACTTCGCCGCGAAGGTGTCGATACAGCAGACCTTCAACAGCGGGCGCGTGCAGCCGGCGAGCGCTTGACCGAACTGGAAACGCGCGTGACTCAACTGGATGGCGAATTTCGCGATTTTCTCTCGCGCGTCCCAAATCTCCCGAGCGAAGGCGTTCCACCAGGAAAAGACGAACGGGACAACGTAGAAATCCGCCGCTGGGGCGCACCGCGAGAATTCCCGTTCCAGCCGAAAGCGCATTGGGACCTGGGACCCGATCTGGGTATCCTCGATTCGGAGCGCGCCGCAAAGGTCGCGGGCGCGCGATTCGCCGTCTATTGGGGCATCGGCGCGCGTCTGGAACGTGCGCTGATCAACTTCATGCTCGATCTACATACCAAGGAGCATGGATACCAGGAAGTACTTCCGCCGTTTCTGATTAACTCCGACAGCCTTTACGGGACCGGCCAGCTGCCCAAATTCGCCGAAGATTTGTTCAAGTGCGAAAAGCACGATCTGTGGCTCGCTCCAACCGCCGAAGTTCCCGTCACCAACCTCTTTCGAGATGAGACTCTGAACGGCGACAGCCTGCCTATCTCCCTCTGCGCTTACACTCCATGTTTCCGCAGCGAAGCCGGCTCATACGGACGCGATGTACGCGGGATTATCCGGCAGCATCAGTTCCAAAAGGTAGAACTGGTGAAGTTCGCCAGGCCGGAACAAAGTTACGAGGAGCACGAGAAACTCACCCGCGATGCCGAAGCGGTTCTCGAATCGCTCGATCTGCCCTACCGTACGGTTGTCCTTTGCGCGGGTGACCTGGGGTTCAGCGCAGCCAAGACTTATGACATTGAGGTGTGGCTTCCCGGGCAGAATGCGTATAAAGAGATATCTTCCTGTTCGAATTTCGAGGCGTTCCAAGCGCGCCGGGCGCAGATTCGTTTCAAAACTGCCAAGGGGAAAGCCGACTTTGTCCACACCATCAACGGCAGTGGACTCGCGGTGGGGCGTACCTGGGTGGCAATCGTCGAGAATTACCAGCAGGCAGACGGCAGCGTTCTGGTCCCCAAAGCGTTACAGCCATATCTGGGCGCTGAGCGCATTGACCGTAGCGGCGGCCGGTTGACCTGAGCCTTCCTCAGTCACAGCTTTCGCCGCTTTCTCTGGGGTTTCGATAAATCTCCGTTTATCTAAGAGATGCACGCAAAGCCACGCGAATTCTCGGGCCTCGCCTCGCCATGGCCTCACACGCCCGCATGTTTGACTCAAGTCGTCCGTGAAAGTACGGCGATCTTGACGTGAGGCATCATGGCAAAACTTTGGCAGCTGCTATCGGCATTCTTCTACTCAACAATTGTTTTAAGTTGCGCATTCGCTCAAGGGAGCCTTTCGCAAATACAGGATACGGTCTATAACTCCGACGGCTCAACTTTCTCGGGAACGCTCGTGATAAGTTCGAGCGGCTTTACCGGCGCGAGCGGCAGCACCATCGGGCCGCAAAGCGCCTCAACTCAAATCGTGAATGGCGTTCTTTCCGTATTCCTCGTTCCCTCCACCACCGCGTCGGCCGGAGCCTACTACGTGGCGACGTATAGCAGCAGCGACGGCACGGTTACCTGGACCGAGATCTGGCAGGTTCCACCCAGCAGCACGCCTCTTACGTTGAGTGAGGTTCGTCAGCCCGGTGGGGGCGGAGGCGGCGGGGGCGGAGGTGGTGGTGTCGTGTACGCGACCATTCCAATTTCACTGGATGAAATCACCGGCCTGGACTCCGACTTAGACGCCCTGAACGGCTCCTATACAAGTCTTAGCGCGACGGTCAACAACCTGACTTCGACAGTCGCGAGCCTGAGCACCCAGGTCGCCAACCTGACCACGATCGTCGGCAATCTTTCCTCGGGTTCCGGCGCGGTCTTTCGAGACGAGGAAACACCCTCGGGAACCATCAACGGCACGAATGCGGCGTTCACGCTGGAAGGCGCTCCGACCCCCGCAGCGAGCCTTAGCCTCTATCGCAACGGCTTGGTGCAAACCAGCGGCGCGGATTTCACGCTTTCCGGCTCCGCGATTACTTTCGCCAACCGCAATCTGCCGCAACCGGGAGACATTCTCCAGGCCTACTACCGAACTGCCGGGACTGGCCAGAACTCCAGCTTCGAAGACGCCGAGATTCCCGGCGGGATCATCAATGGCACGAATCTGGCGTTCACCCTCATTGTCGCGCCCAATCCAGCGCTGAGTCTGAAGCTGTACAAAAACGGTGTCCTTCTAAAGCAGAACAGCGATTACACGCTGACGGGAGCCGCAATCCTGTTCACCAATGCAAGCACCACCCCTCAATCGGGCGACTCGCTGACAGCCTACTATCGTTACTAACCTAAATTGTTCCTAACCGACTCCCTGGCGGCCGCGGCTCATCCGGGCGGTAGCGCTAGGATCCGGATGACCCGAGATACTTTCGTAAATCCGGGTAGAGTTGAGCGTGTATGTCGGGAGCGCTTAAATTCGTTGAGTTCACCAGCCGCGGCGGCAAAAAGATCTGCTTGGGAGTCTTCTCTCCCTTAGCCGCCTTCACGGCTTCATCTACCGCTGTTTCTCCCATCCTGAACGGATCCTGTATGACGAGGGAATCAATCCATCCGGCCTGAAGCTCGTTTATCAGAATCGGGCTGGAGTCAAATCCGACCAGTTTGATCTTGCTCCCGCGCTCCTTCAGCGCCTGCGCCGCCCCTTCTGTTCCCGATTCGTTAGAGCAAAAAATCCCGTTCAAGTCAGCATGCGCCGTCAGCATGTTTTCCGCAACGGTTAAAGACTGAGCGATGCTCGCCATACCGAAGCGCTCGTCCAGAATCTGGATTCCCGGAAATTTCGCCTGCAACTCGTGCCGGAACCCGTCTTCTCTCGCGGTAGTGGACGCGCCTCCAGGCGTGGTTTTGATCATTACGATCTTGCCTTTTCCGTCCAGAATTTTTCCAATGCGGTCAGCTCCCAATTCGCCGCCGGCGTAGTTATCGGTGGCGACGAAGGTTGCATACTTCTGGGTATCGATGCCCGAATCGTAGATCACCACGGGAATGTGGGCGGAAGCGGCGCGATCCACCACAATTTTGAAAGCCGATCTGTCAGATGGCGCAACCGCGATTGCGTCGACCTGCCGGTTGATCATGGTTTCCATGATCTGCATTTCACCGGCGATGTCGGTCTCATTCGGCGGGCCATCCCAGACCATGCCAACATGGTTATCCCAACTGCCCTTCACAGCCCCGGCGTGAACGCTTTGCCAGAAGATGTCCGCGCTCGCCTTGGGAATTACCGCAATTGTGGTCTTGTGGCTTCGGTTACACGCGAGCGAAGCCAGCGCCAGGCAAGCGAGCATCTGGAAGGCGCCATTTGAAACCTGCCGCGCATGACTGAATCTCATATTCGGTAAAGCGAACTCTTAGCTTATCGAGAGGAAGAAACGATGCAACTTGGTCTGGTGGGTCTCGGCAGAATGGGCGCCAACATGGTGCGGCGGTTACAGAATGGCGGTCACAAATGCACCGTCTTCGATTTGAACCCCGACAACGTAAAGAAACTTGTCGGTGAAGGCGCCGAGGGAGCAGGGTCTCTCGAAGACCTGGTCAAGAAGCTTTCCAAGCCTCGCGCGGTTTGGGTCATGGTGCCATCCGGGAAGGCGACCGAGACAACCGTCCAGAGTCTCGCCGCCGTCATGGAAGAAGACGACGTCATTATCGATGGCGGGAATAGTTTCTACAAAGACGATATCCGGCGTGCCGCGGAATTCAGAAAAAAAGGTATTCACTACGCCGATGCAGGGACCAGCGGCGGCGTTTGGGGCGTGGAACGAGGCTATTGCCTCATGATCGGCGCCTCTGACCAGGCATTCGCGCACTTAGAACCCATCTTCAAAACACTTGCTCCTGGAATCGGCGATATCGCCCGAACGCCTGGCCGCGACAAAATGGGCGGCACGGCGGAGCAAGGCTATCTCCATTGCGGCCCTCCCGGCGCGGGTCACTTCGTGAAGATGGTGCACAACGGAATCGAATACGGCGTCATGCAAGCTTACGGAGAAGGATTTGACCTGCTGGTGCACAAAGATTCCGAGGACCTCCCGGAAAACGAGCGTTTCAAATTAAACGTGGCCGACATCGCCGAGCTCTGGCGCCGCGGCAGCGTCATCGGATCCTGGCTGCTGGATCTTACGGCCATGGCTTTGGTTGAAAACCCGACGCTCTCGAACTACACGGGATTCGTCGAGGATTCGGGCGAAGGCCGCTGGACCATCGATGCCGCCATCGAGCAAGCCGTTCCGGTCGAGGTGCTCGCCTCGGCGCTCTTCACCCGGTTTCGATCACGAAGAGAACATACCTTCGCCGAAAAAGTGCTCTCCGCGATGCGTTCCAAATTTGGCGGCCATGTGGAGCGGCCCTCGGGCGGATAACAAAGCTTTACTCCAATTCCGGCCCTGTCGGCGTGATCTTAACCGTCATCACGCGCGCGGCCAGAATTTTCGGCCCTAAGAAAGAGATCTCGACAATCTCGCCGTGCTGTGTCGCTTCCCTCTGATATTGATCGAAGACCAGGTTTCCGAGCGAGTAGTAGATCTGCCCGCCTCGATAGTCTTCTTCCGGTTGAATCACGTGCGGATGGTGGCCGATCACGAGCATTGCTCCGGCATCCACCGCGGCATGCGCGAAAGCGATCTGCGCTTGCGTGGGTTTCGGAAGATATTCGACGCCATGGTGCATGGAGACGATAACGACGTCCGACCGCTTTCTAATGTCCGCCACGTCGCGTGAAACCGCGCCGATGTCAGTGAGAGCGATGCGCCTATCGATATCGCGCCAATTCCCGTTCTGCTGATCGAATGTATAACCGAGGAAGCCGAATCGAACTCCGTTCCGCACCAGCACCACTCCTCGATGCGTCGCTGCTTCCGATTCGCTGCTGCCGAGTGGCTCGATCCCGTGGGACCGCAGCCAAGCGATTGTAAATTCGACTCCGTGCGGACCGCAATCGCGCGCATGATTGTTAGCCGTCGACGCGATGGAAACCCCTGCGAGCTTCAGCCCGGCGATCATTTCCGGAGCGGCGTGGAAGATTAATCCACCTTCGTAATAGGGGCCGCGGTCGGAAAATGGAGTCTCTAAATTTACGAATGCGATATCGGCGGCAGCCATCAGCGGCGCGATTTTGCGAAACGGTAGAGCCGGGTCGTTCGCGGCCAGAATCTCGCGGCGCACCCCGCGGGAAAACATTACGTCGCCCGCGAACAACAAGCGATTGAACGCCGGCCCAGGTCTCTCTTGCCGGCGCTTGACCATTGGAGCTCGCGCGCAGGAAATGAAGCAGATTAGAGCGACGCCGCAAAGCGCCGGTCGAAGCCGCACTACAGCTTTGACGCGGCGGGTTTATCGAGGAACCAAGTGGCTTTGGAATCCCGGCTGGCGACCTGGCAGGGATATTTCATCGGGTCTTCAGGACCTTTCAGCACGTTGTACACGGCTTCGGCTTTATCCTCACCCGCGATTTGCAACACGGTTCGCTTTGCCCGAAGCAAGACGCCGGGCAGCAGCGTCACGCGATGGCTGCGCATCTTTTCTACCCACACAGCCGCTGCAATGCCCGTCCGGTTTTCAATCAGCGGCTCGCCCGGAAAGAGACTCGCCGTGTGCGCGTCGGGTCCCATGCCCCGGTGCAGAACATCGAAGGCCGGCAGCTCGTGCTCGCTGAGATTAAAAAACTGCCTGATTTCCTCAAGATACCGAATTGCGGCCTCATCGGGCTCCAGCTCGCCATGTACCCGGTGAATATTGTGATGCGAAATGCGCGCTGGAATCAATAGCGTTTCATTCGCAAGCTTGAAGTTGCTCTGATCGTCTGTCGGCGGCACGCACCGCTCGTCTACCCAAAAGAAAAACACTTTCGACCAATCGAAGCCGGACTTTGCCAGATTTTCAAAGAGCGGAACAGGCGTCTTGCCTCCGGACATCGCAATCGCAGCTTGCGGCTGAGATTTCAGCGCCTCGGAAAGCGAAGCCAGGATATATTCCGCGCACGCGGAGGCGGATTCTTCGGCGGTCGCGCCGACGCGCAGATTGGGCTGATTATTGCTTTCCACGCATCAACTCCTGGGCGCGGGCAAACGCCGAATCGAAGGCCGCATCGGGGCCCAGCACGGCGAGTTCTTCGGTCATCAGAGCCGAGAGGCTGGCATCCGCGAAATTATATTGCCGGCTTCTGCCGTTCGTACTGCGCAGCGTGGAACACTCGGGGCTATTTCTCTCAAACTCGATGATCTCCGAATCCGAGCGCAGCGTAATTCCGTGAAGTCCCCTGCCCGGACCATTCGTTTTAACAAACGTAACTTTCGCCTTATACGGGGCCGAGAGCCAGCCCGCCAGATAAAAGACCGATGGACAGGGCTTCTCATCCGTATGGGCGACCTCGATGGTATGAAATCTCGAAAACTTGTTCTCCCGGTCGGGATTGTCGAAAATCTGAGCGATGGGCTGCCTCCACGGCGTCAGGCGCGTCCATTCGAGATCGCCGATCAGCCGCCCTTCGCCTCGGAATCTCGCGATGAGGCTGAAAGCTTCAGATGAATCGCCGCCGCAGCTGTCGACGATGACCTTGGCCGCGAGATTCATCACGGCTTCGAGGCCGGCCCGTTGATCCGCCGTGGCTGATGGGCTAAGCGCGCCCTTGTGGCGGCACCAGAGAATCACCGGCAGGTCGGCCGCTGTCAGGCCAATCAGAGTGGGTGCAATGTGCGGCCAAGTCTCCGGACGCGCGGTGATCTCGATCTGCTCGCAGCAAATCTGTTGCGCTTTTCCAAATGGCTTCCAGCACTGGGCAAGTACGCGAGCTTCGAGCCCTCTTTCGGCTTGATCGGAAACTGCCACCACGATGCCGCGGCTGGGGTGCTCGCGCATCAGCTCGGAGATGGTTTGCGACGCTGAAAAGCCGCCGTCCGCTTCGTCGGTCGCGACAATCAGCGTCATGGCGCAGGCGCGCAGAACGGTCGGTTTGCCCTGATTCTTTTCTTCCTGGCCGAGTGACGTCCACAGCTTGCCCAAGCCTTTTAGAATTTGCTCAGGTTGGGCGGGAAAAATGACGGCGCTGCTCATGACCGCTCCCTCACGGTCGCGGCTCGGAAACGGCGCTCCCTTGCAGTTGCGGCTCGGATGGGACTCATGGCACCCTCCAAACGTGTCCCTGCCGCGCCAGCATCTCGTCAGAAGCTTTCGGTCCCCAGGTTCCGGACGGATAATTCGGGAAATCGAACTTCGTGCGGCTCCAGGCGTCCAGAATGGGCTGAACAATCTGCCAGCTTGCATCCACCATATCTTGCCGTGTGTAGAGCGTCGCGTCACCCGCCATGGCGTCTACCAGCAGGGTCTCATAAGCCGTGGGCGAACGCTCGCCGAAGCTCGAGCCGTAGTTGAAATCCATAGAGACCGGCCGCACCCGCATCCCGCTGCCAGGGCTTTTCGATAGAAACCGCAACGAGATGCCTTCTTCGGGCTGAATGCGCAGCACCAGGAGATTTGGCCTGGCTTCGCGCAACCCCGTCTTGGTCTCCTGCTTGAACAACCCAAGCGGCGGCGCTCCAAACTGAATCGCGATATCGGTTACGCGCTTCGGCATCCGCTTGCCGGTGCGGATATAGAACGGCACATCCGCCCAGCGCCAGTTATCGATAAAGAAGGTCACTGCGGCGTAAGTGTCGGTCTGCGCATCGGGATCCACGCTCGGCTCCTGCCGGAACCCCGGCAGGTCCTGCCCGCCTACTTTCGCCGGACCATATTGTCCCGCGACGGCATATTTCGGAACGTCCTCGGGTTTCATCACGCGCACGGCTCGCAAGAGCTTGGCGCGCTCATCCCGGACATTAGCCGCATCGAAAATGGTTGGGGGTTCCATCGCCACAGTCGCCATTACCTGGCTCAAATGATTCTGGATCATGTCGCGCAGAGCGCCTGCTTCCTGATAGTAAGCGCCGCGCCCCTCGACTCCAATCGATTCGGCCGCCGTGATCTGCACCTGGTCTATATATTTGCGGTTCCACAGCGGCTCGAATATGCCGTTGCCGAACCGGAACGCCAGAATGTTCTGGACCGTTTCTTTCCCCAGATAGTGATCGATGCGGTAGATCTCCGATTCATCGAAAACCTTGTGAATCTCTTCGTTCAGCTTGCGGGCGCTCGGGAGATCGTGTCCGAAGGGTTTCTCTATAATGACCCGCCGCCACCCGTTCCCGTGCGTCAGGTCATGCTCACCCAACTCCTGTATGGCCTCGGCGTAGTGGCTGGGCTGCGTAGAGAGATAGAAAAGAACATTTCCGGCAGTCTGATGCGTTTTCTCGACTTCCTCTAAGCGTTTGTGGATATCGTCGTAAGAAGCGGGATTGTTCAAGTCGCCGGCGACGTAGTAGAGCGATTGCGCGAAAGACTGCCACACATCTTCATCGAAGGGGGCCTCCTCGAGGAACTTGGAGACCGATTCCTTCATCTTTTCCCGGAATTGATCGTCCGACATGGGCGTTCGCGAGCTGCCGATGACGGCGAAATTGGGCGAGATGCGCCGCTCGTAAAACAAACGGTAAAGCGATGGCAGGAGCTTCCTTTTCGACAAATCGCCGCTGGCCCCGAAGATGACGATCGCACACGGAGGAACCCTCCGGTCAAAACGCAAGGAATCCTGAAGAGGATTTACTTCGGGCAAAGGCTGGACGACGACGCTCATAATGTCATTTGACGATAAGGCCAAGAGGATGTGTCACGCGATGTGATTTTCACCCGAGCGGCCTACTATGGAATTAACAAGCTCATGCCCGAAAATACTTTCGATATCGCGTCTAAAGTCGATCTAAACGAAGTCCGTAACGCCGTTCAGCAGACCGCCAAAGAAGTTCTAACCCGTTACGACCTTAAAGACGGCAAATCCTCAGTCGAATTGAACGAGAAGGATGCCAAGATTCTTCTGACCGGCTCCGACGATTACAAGCTGAAAGCGGTCACCGAAATTCTTGGCCAGAAGCTCGTCAAGCGGAGCGTTCCGCTCAAAAATCTGCAGTACGGCGCCATCATACCAGCGGCGCAGGGCACGGTCAAGCAGGAGATCACGCTCCAGCAAGGCATCTCCACCGAAAAGGCCCGCGACATCGTCAAGCTCATCAAGGACAGCAAGCTCAAGGTGCAGGCGAGTATTCAAGGCGATGTCGTCCGGGTCAGCGGGAAAGATCGCGACACGCTGCAGCAAGTAATCGCGCTGCTCCGCGGAAAAGACTTCGGAATCGATCTGCAGTTCACCAATTAC
>JBAUUG010000146.1:0-15992 GCA_049582585.1 Bryobacteraceae bacterium
TCCACCATGTCGACCTTGTTCAAGGCCACCACAATGTACGGCACGCCCACTTGGCGAGCCAGCAGAATATGCTCGCGCGTTTGCGGCATGGGACCGTCGGTCGCCGCCACCACCAGAATCGCGCCATCCATCTGCGCCGCCCCGGTGATCATGTTCTTGATGTAATCGGCGTGACCCGGGCAATCCACGTGCGCATAGTGACGATTCGCCGTCTCGTACTCCACGTGCGCCACCGCGATGGTGATGCCGCGCGCTTTCTCCTCCGGAGCGTTGTCGATGGAATCGAAACTCCGGAACTTCACCTTCGGATTGTGCTTGGCCAGCGTCTTGGTGATGGCCGCCGTCAGGGTGGTCTTCCCGTGATCGATGTGCCCAATCGTCCCGATATTTACGTGCGGCTTGCTGCGGTCAAATTTCTCTTTCGCCATGGTCTTCCTTTGAAGTTGCTGAATCTTCGCTCGTTTGTGCTCGGGGCTTCAGTTGCGAAGACTAGGAATTGTGCGCGGGCGCGCACCTATATTCGAGGATAACACGCCCATTCGCCGAGTGTTTTGCGGGCGAGGCGTTGCCGGGAGCTGATAAGCGAGGCACTCAGCGATCAAAGCGCCCACCACCGGCGGCGGGAGAAGAGCTCTACTTTAACTGAGAGTAGTGCTGTTTCTCCTCCGACTCCGCCGCCATAAAACGCATATCGCCGCAGCCGTGCTGTTTCGCTAGTTGCAGGCGTACCATGACGCCTTAGTCGATGTATAGTGCCGACTCGGCTCCTCGACTGTCGATGTCGGAAACTTCTGGTGTCCGAAGCAATCCAGCCCCGAACCGGTGGGACCGTCTAAGGCATTGTTCTGTCGGCCGGCCTCGATTGAGACTTGAATCAAGCACCGCATCATTCCCGGAATCGAGCGTGCTAATCGGAGGAACAATACAAATGAAACTCTCTCTCTCAATGTGTGGGTTGGCCATGGCTGCGTTTTTGCCTGCGCTCAGCCCGGCATCCACTCTCACCTGGAATTTTCTGAACGATGTCCCAACCGGCTCCGCTGGAGTGGACGTTGGAGCTACCCACTCATTTCAAGATACTCAGGGTGATAGCACCACCATCAGCGCTTCTTTAGGTCCGGCCGCGGAGGGCATGTCTCTCACCCTCTTTGAAAAGAACGGCGGCGCTAGTGAGACCGGTCTTGGCATAACGCAGGAATCCGATCACGAGATCAATGCAGGACAAGGCGACGTTCTCCTCAATTTAAACGAAATCCTTGCTCTCAATCCGACATTCATCTCCATCAACTTAAGCAGCGTTCAGGCGGGAGAAGCAGGATTTGTCTCATACGGCGGAACGAAGGACGGCTTCAATGTATCCAACGAAAGCGCTAACCTGTTGAACCTGACTGATCTAGCCAAATACGGCGGATTTCTCGACGTATACGCGACATCAGGCAATGTCCTGGTCGGCGCCGTGACTGCTGGATTTGCGTCGGCGGTTCCTGAGCCTGCGGATGGCGCGCTCGTCGCACTGGGCTTGATAGCAGCAGGCTGCATCGGCCGCCGCAAACTCGCGAACACCAGACCGTAAAGCTCTTCCAGGAACTGGAGCCGTTGACCAGGATTGAACTGGTGACCTCGTCCTTACCAAGGACGCGCTCTACCAACTGAGCTACAACGGCTCTCCAACCGGATGCTGGTGGACAGGGAAGGATTCGAACCTTCGTACCTCGCAAGGAGGGACAGATTTACAGTCTGTTGGCTTTAACCACTCACCCACCTGTCCAGGGTGACGTGACGAGAATAACACAAAGGTGACATCCTTGGATTGGATGTCTCAGCCTCAACCCTTCCGGTTTACGGCGCGCATACGCTACATCGATACTGACGCGAGCGGGCGGATTCATTACACCGCGATGTTTCGATATTTCGAATCGGCAGAGATTGAATTTCTGCGGACGCTTGATTTCACCTATGGCAAGGGACACTATGCATTTCCGCGCGTACATATGGAATGCGATTTCATGCTCTCAATCGTCCATGACGACCTTATCGAAATTGAAGTATGCTTGACCAAGCTGGGCCGCTCTTCGATACGGTTCGAGTTTCGGGCATTCAAAGAAGGCGATTTAGCCGCGAAAGGCGCTGTCGTGATAGTCTGCATGGACCGAAGAACTCAACGCGCAGCTTCGATTCCCAACGATTTGCGCGCGCGGCTTGCAACGGTACTGAGTAATTCGGCGGAACCCGCCGTTATCGGAGGCTAATAAATGGCCGCGGCCGGAGCAGTTCTCCCGAAGAGAAAATGCGGCGCGTTTCTCATTGAGGACAGCGCGCCGGATGACATCTTCACAGCTGAAGATTTAAGCGAGGAGCATCTCGCGATTGCACGGACTTCGGACGAGTTTTGGGCGAACGAGATCGAGCCCAACATCGAAGCCATTCGCCGTCAAGAGCCGGGCAGGGCAGTGAAGGTACTACGCAAATCGGCTGAGCTTGGGTTGACCGCAATCGCTATTCCTGAGAAATTCGGCGGAATGGAATTGGATCTGGCATCGAGTCTAATCGCGGAGGAACATCTGGGCCGAGATGCTTCCTATGCCGGGTGGCACGGCGCGCATACCGGGATAGGTACTCTGCCGCTGCTCTATTTCGGAACCGAAGAACAGAAACAGAAGTATCTGCCTAAATTGGCCACGGCTGAAATGGTCGCCGCTTACGCCTTGACGGAACCGCACGCGGGCTCCGATGCTCTCGCTGCGCGAACGCGCGCCGATCTGACTCCGGACGGAAAGCACTACATCCTCAATGGCCAGAAGATGTGGATCACCAACGGAGGCGCCGCGGATCTGTTCACGGTTTTCGCCAAGATCGGCGGTGAGAAGTTCACGGCGTTCTTGGTAGAGCGCAGTTTCCCGGGTGTCACTAGCGGCGCGGAAGAAAAGAAGATGGGCATCAAAGGAAGCTCCACGACCGCTGTCTATCTCGAGAATGTGACGGTTCCAGTGGAGAACGTACTGGGCGGGATTGGACGCGGCCATGTCATTGCGTTCAATATTCTCAATATCGGGCGGCTAAAGCTCGGAGCGTTGGCGGTTGGCGGAGCGAAGGATGTGCTCGCCGTCTCTTTGAGATATGCGAAAGAGCGCAAGGCATTCGGCTCTGCGATCGCGGAATTTGGTGCGATTCAGCACAAATTAGCAGAGATGGCGATTCGCATCTACGCGGCCGAATCGATTGCCTGGCGTGTGGTTGGCCTTATAGAAGGGCAGCTCGAGGGGTTCTCTTGGGAGCGGCCCGATGCTTCATCGACCATGCTAAGAGCCGTCGAGGAATACGCAGTCGAGTGCTCCATAACCAAAGTCTACGGCTCTGAGGTGTTGGACTATGTAGCGGATGAGGGCGTGCAGATCCATGGCGGCTACGGTTTTCATCAGGATTATGCAGTAGAGAGAGCGTATCGCGATTCTAGAATTAACCGTATCTTCGAAGGAACGAACGAAATCAATCGCCTGCTCATCACGGGAATGCTGCTGAAGCGAGCCGCGCGCGGGCAATTGGAGCTTACGCAGGCTGCTCAGTCGCTGATGCGCGACATTCAGACCGGAGCCGCCCCGATCCCGAGCGATGGCGGCGAAGAGATGCGACTCTTGCGAAACGCAAAGAAGATCGCGTTGATGACTCTCGGAATTGCGCATCGGAGATTCCAGGAGAAGTTGGAACACCAGCAGGAGATTCTGATGAATCTCGCGGACATGATCATGGAAGTTTTTGCGATGGAATCGAGTCTGCTGCGCGCCCTGAAACTCTCCGCGTCAGGCAAACCCGGACTGTCGACCGATATTTGCGCGGTCTTGCTGCGCGATGCGATGGCGCGTGTCGAAATCTCGGCGCGGAATGTTCTAGGCGCGTGCTCGGAAGGCGAGGAGTTGCGCCAGTATATGCACGTCTTGCGCCGGTTCGCCGGCTACGATCCGGTGGATGGAGTCACATTGAGGCGCAATATCAGTAAGCGGCTGCTCGCGAAAGAGCGATACGCCCTCTGATATGAACATCCCGCTCACCCCGATCCGCTGTCTCTATCGAAGCGTGGATCTTTACGGAAACAAGGTGGGGGTGGTTTCCGGCAACGGCCGCTACACCTACGCGCAATTTGGAGAACGTTGCGAGCGTCTGGCCGGCGGCCTTCGGGCAGAGGGCATTCGCGCCGGCGACCGTGTTGCTTTTCTAAGCTTCAACAACAACCAGCTTCTTGAGGGTTACTACGGCGTCCCGCTCATTCGAGCGATCGTCATGCCGCTGAACGTGCGCTTGACGCCGCCCGAGCTGATTGAAATTCTGAACCATGCGGGAACCCGCCTGCTGGTCTTTGAAAATGATTTTGCCCCGCTGATTCCGAAATTTCGGGAAGCGTGCCCCAGCATTGAACGTTTTGTGGCGATCAACGGTCCTATCGCAGAGGCGGATTACACATATGAAGAACTGCTAGCACGTGACCGGCTGGAAAGGCCCGATCTATTCTCTTTCGATGAGAACGAAATCGCCGAGCTGTTCTATACCAGCGGCAGCACCGGAACCCCCAAAGGCGTGATGTTGTCGCATCGCACCATTTACATGCATGCCTTGGGACTCACGGGCAGCGTCACACAGAACGATACTTTCGTCGAGCTGCACACGATTCCTCTTTTCCATGCCAACGGATGGGGCCGCCCGCAGACCGCGACCATGAACGGCGCGAAGCAAGTGATGGTTCGGCGGTTCGACCCCGCGCAGGTGTTGCGGCTGATCCAGGATGAACAAGCCAACGGCATGTCTGTTGTTCCGGTCATGGCTAATGCTCTTCTGAATTGCCCCGAGCTGGGCTGTTTCGATACATCGAGCATGAAAGAGATTCATATCGGTGGGGCGGCAGCTTCTCCCGAGTTGATCGAGCGCATGGAACACGCGTTCCACTGCACTGTCATCGGAGGTTACGGCTTGACCGAAACTTGTCCTGTGGCTACGTCGGCGCGAACTAAAGGGACAGTCCGGTATACCAGCGAAGAAGACCGCACTCGCCATATGGCTATGGCTGGTTGGCCCATTCTAGGAAATGAGATTCGTGTAGTGGACGGGCATATGCGGGATGTGCCTCGCAACATGGAGACGGTGGGCGAAGTCGTTATTCGCGGTGACAACGTAATGGATGGTTACTTTCGCGAACCGGAAGCCACCAAGGCGGCAATCACCGACGGCTGGCTGCACACCGGAGACATGGCGGTCTGGGACGAGGAGAATTATATTCACATCGTCGATCGAAAGAAAGATATCATCATCAGCGGCGGCGAAAATATCTCATCGATAGAGGTGGAGAAAGCGATCTTCGCGCATCCGGCCGTTCTGGAATGCGCCGTTGTCGCGGCGCCTGACCCGGCTTGGGGGGAGATTCCCGCGGCGCTCGTTGTGCTTAAGCCCAATCACGAGTTGAGCACGGGCGAACTTCTCGGATTTCTGCAAACCCGCCTCGCCAAGTTCAAACTCCCACGAGTTGTTCAATTTATCGAGGGCCCGCTTCCCAAGACGGGAACGGGCAAGATTCTCAAGCGCGAAATTCGGGAGACGTTCTGGGCTAGGAAAGAGCGGCGAGTCCAGGGAATTTGAAACCTACGAGCGATGGTGCGCACGCTCTGCCTGAAGTGCCATCGCACCCGCACGGCAGAGCCGCGCAATCGAGCTAAAGAGTTACGCTCCGATCCTTAGCCACTTCTCTCACGATTTGGATTCGGGTTGCTTGCCGCCGTTAGAAGCGGTTTCCGTGTTCGTTTTTTCTCCGGTGATCCCCGGTGAGGCCCACGAGCTAGTTCTAGATTCTCCTTTGATTTCTCCTCTGGTTTCTCCTCCGCCGATGGGAATCTCGCGGCGCTTATTGGTCTGCTGCGGGACGGGGACCGTGACTTCCAGAATGCCGTCCCGGAATTGGGCTTTGGCGTTGTCGGTGTTAACGCCCTCTGGAAGAGTAATCTCCCGATAGAACTCGCCATAACGGCGTTCTGACCGATAGGTCTTCCCGAGGTGGTGTTCGTGCTCGGATTTTCTTTCGCCGCGGATGACCAGAGCGTCTTCGGTAATCTCCACCTTGACGTCCTCCGGTTTCATGCCCGGCAACTCGGCATGCACATGCAATTCGCCGTTGTGTTCAGCTACCTCGACGGCAGGATACCAATGTCCACCCCCGCCGGATGGCCCAAAAAACTGCCCGAATGTGCGATCCATTTCCTCGCTCATGCGCCGCATCGTCGCGAACGGATTGCTGGAGAAGAATTCAGAGGGCGTCAGAAACGAGCCGAAGGGATCGAAGTCGCGCCTTCGCGACATACTTGTCCCAGTTTGTTGCCCTTGAACTGCTTTTTGTGATTCTGTTTTTTGTGACTCTGATGGTTGTTGCGACGTTTGCTGTTTCGAACTTGGATTAGAAGTTTGATTCTTAACATCAACGTTCGCCATAAAACACCTCCACCTGTTTGACGCCTTGGAGGGCGGCCCGCTACGGCCCTTGTTGTACCTCTAATAGAGGTGAAGAAATTTCGAAGTTTCCGTGCTGGGGGCGAATATGGATGTAATGCGAACACCGGTCATCCTCGCCTGCATTCTTTTCGGAATCGCTCCTGTTGCCGGCACGGGGCAGCTGAGGGATGATGGCGATGACCTTCGGGCCCTATTACCAACTGGAAAGCGAATTACTCCCACCGCCGCGCCGGGCTCCCGTTTCGAGCCGTTAAATCCGGAATTGCCCGGCTATCCTGACTTCGTCGCGGGGCAGGCAATCAGTACGGCTGTCAGTCCGAACAAGCAGACACTCTTAATTCTTACAAGCGGATACAACCGCATCAACGGAGCTGATGGAAAACCCATTCAGGACCTGTCGGACGAATATGTGTTCGCTTATGACATCAGCAGAGATGTACCCTGAAAGAAGCAAGTCTTGACCGTGCCGAATACGTTTGCGGGGATCGCCTTCTCGCCCGACAGTATGTCGTTTTATGTTTCCGGCGGCAAGGACGATGATCTGCATACATTCTCAATTGGGCCGGCTGGTAAGTGGATTGAGAGCGGTCAACCTATTGCGCTGGGTCACGCTTCGGGATTGGGATTGCTGACCGGAAAGGAACCATTGGCGGCAGGCGGGCTGGCTGTTACTGAAGACGGCCGGATGCTTATTGTGGCCAATACTTACAATGACTCCATTTCGATCGTCGACCTTCCGAAGAGGAAAGTGATCAGAGAGATTGATCTGAGACCTGGAAAGAATGACCCCGCAAAGGCAGGCGTTGCGGGCGGAGAGTATCCTTTCTGGGTTGTTGCTAAGGGTAACGACGCGGCGTATGTCTCAAGCCTGCGAGACCGGGAAGTGGTGGAGTTATCTGTGGGCGCAGAGGCCGCCATTCTGAACCGCATCAAGATTGCCGGGAACCCGAATAAGATGGTGCTGAACCGCGAGCATTCCCGCCTTTTCGTCACTGCCGACAACACTGATACCGTCACAGTAATCAACACCAGGACTAATCGCATCATAGAGACGATTTCAACCACGGCGCCATCCTGGCTGTTGAAGAATTCAAGCGGCTACACAGGCAGCGGCCCGAATGACCTCGCGCTGTCCAGTGACGAGAGCATTCTTTATGTTACGAACGGCGGATCGAATTCCGTCGCGGTGATCCGGTTGGGTAAGTCTGGCGCTCCATCGGCTGTTGTCGGACTTCTGCCGACTGGCTGGTATCCAACGGCAATCAGTCTGAGTGGTGACGGGCGAATGCTCTACGTGGTGAACGGAAAGAGTGTTCCAGGACCAAATCGGGAGCTGCACATGAAAGTCAAAGACACTGATGACTTAAAGCCTGGCTCGGACCTGACCGTGAATTCGCGGAATCAATATATCTTGCAATTGGAGAAAGCTGGGTTTCTGAGCATGCCAGTGCCGGAGGATTTGGCTTTGGATCGTCTCACGCGCATTGTCGCTTCGAATAACTCATTTACGGCTAAGCCGGATCCAAGAGGCGAGATGGTAATGCGCGAGCTTCGCAAGCGCATCAAACATGTGATTTACATTATTAAGGAGAATCGCACCTACGACCAGATTCTCGGCGATCTCGACCGCGGAAATGGCGACCCGTCACTCGCCGAGTTTGGCGCAGCCATCACTCCCAACTTCCATAACATTGCGCGCCAGTTTGTCGACCTTGATAACTTCTATAACTCGGGTGAGGTCAGCGGGGATGGCTGGCCGTGGAGCACCTCGGGGCGGGAGTCTGATTTTGGAGAGAAAGCGGTGGATCTTAACTATGCGGACCGGGGCACCAACTACGAGTATGAGGGACTGAATCGGGACATCAACGTTGGCCTGCCGAGCGTCGCGGAACGAAGAGCGGCTAATCCGAAGACGCCTGCCGATCCCGACCTGCTGCCGGGCGCCGTGAATGTCGCAGAACCGGATGGTCCGAAAGGAACTCCGCAGGGTAAAGGTTACATCTGGGATGCCGTGCTGCGCGCCGGGTTGACCTTTCGCGAATACGGCTGCATGAGCGACACCAACTTAGACGCGCCGCGTGAGCCGTATCCTTTTAAGGCGAACATTGTGGTTTCCCGACCTTCGAATCCCGAGCTATACAAATACGGCGACCCTTACTTTCGGGGCTTCGACCCTGGCTATCCAGATTTTTATCGCGAGGCGGAATGGGAGCGCGAGTTTAATGATTACGTCGCTGATAACAGTCTTCCGGCGTTCGAAATCGTGCAAATGCCGGTCGATCACATGGGTGAATTTAAAACTGCGATTTCCGGAGTAAACACGCCGGAATCGCAGCAATCCGACAATGATTATGCCGTGGCTCGCCTGATTGACCGGGTCGCGCATAGCCTGTATAAGGACGACACTTTAATCTTCAGCATTGAGGACGATTCGCAGGACGGGCCTGATCATGTTGACGCGCACCGCACGACCGCTTACATCGTGGGGCCTTATGTGAAGCATGGCGCAGTGGTCTCGAGATACTACACGACCGTGAACATGCTGCGCACGATTGAAGATGTGCTGGGGCTGGAACACCTAAATTTAAATACGGCGACCGAGAGGCCCATGACTGACGTTTTCGACCTGAAGCAGAAGGAGTGGACGTTTCATGCTGTACCCTCGGCGGTGCTGCTTAAGACGGAGCTGCCGCTTTCGAACCGGGCGAGAGAAGCAGCAGAATCCGCCATTCCGGTTCGGCTTTCGCATGATTTCCGGTATTGGGCGGAGAAGACAAGCGGATTTGATTTCAGCGCCGAAGATCGGGTGGACGCCGACGAATTCAATCGAATCGTTTGGGCGGGGCTGATGAATCGCCCTTATCCAATCACCCGTTCAGGCTTGGATCTTCGGTCGGGGCGTTCTCGAGATTCTCAACGCTGACGCGAGCGGACCATTCCGCCCCGGCCAGGACGATCATTGTCGCGATAAACGACCACAAAAGGATGCTGATGGATTGCACGAAAGGCGGAACTTCACTCAGCAGCTTGGCGCGCAGCCAAGGCCAGGTGATGATGTTGAGATACTTCGAGATCTCTGATAAGATCGCGACCGCAATGGATGCGGGGATGAGCCTCCGAACGGGAATTTTCGTGTTGGGAAGAATCCAATAGACGAGGAAGATCATCAGCACAGTCAACAAAATGGCGGTAAGTTTAAAGATGAGCGATTGCAACATCGCACCCAGGTGACTAACGCCGAATTTCGAAGTAAGAAGTTGCACGTTCACCGTGGTAATGCTGACGGATGCCAGAACCAGAGCGCCGCACACAAATATCAGTCCCAGGCTGACGATTTGATTCCGCATCAGGCTGCGGTTCTGCTTCACGCGCCAAATACGGTTGAACGCGACTTCAAGAGGCACAAAGATGCCGTTCGCCGTGAAAAGCAGCAAGAAGACCGACAGCCAACTAAATTTGTTGTAAGAAGCGCTGAGAAGGTAGCTTCTGAAGTTGACGCCGAAGCCTTCGGGAAAATAATCGTTGACGGTCTGAATGATGACAGATACGGCGGCTTGCCAATGGAGCGCCGACTTACAGAGAATGATCATGGCGACTAGGAAAGGAAAAAACGAGACCAGGATATTGGCCGCAACCGCAAAAGAGTAAACATGCACTTCGGTCTGGAGGAGAAAGCGCAGAGATGGCCAGGTGCTCGCCCAAAACATTTCCCACGAGTGGACCCGGACTGGAGGACCCTGATGGAACGGATCGAGGCGGGTCACTTCTGGGCTTGGACGTTCGATAGATCGTACCCGTCATCCCGGACGTTGACGATCGCCTTGATCTTATCGCCCACGTGCAGGGAGTTGAAATCGGTTTTGGATTTGACGGGGTAATCCATAGTCATGGCTTCCATAAAGTTCGGGATAGCCGCCGCGTCGATGGTAGCGGTCTGATCTCCGGCATTCAAGGCGACAATTTTGCCCGAAAGCTGATAGTGGCGCTCCTGCTTTCGAGCACAGGAAGCACATGTGAACAGGAGAACCGCGATAATGATGAGTTTCCCCATGCGCTACCACAAGAGTAGCTCTGGTTCGCGTCAGGCTCTCGTTTAAGATAGGAATAGCTGCAGCCATGCGTCCGCCCACTAAGCTATGAGTGTTCCTGCGTCTCAGATGTGGACCGTAGCGACCTACGTGCTTAGGCAAAAGCTCGCGGGGCGCAAGAGATATCCACTTGTTCTCATGCTGGAGCCGTTGTTCCGGTGCAATCTTGCTTGCGCGGGATGCGGCAAGATTCAATATCCAGCCCATGTGTTGAAGCGCCAGCTCACGCCGGAGGAGTGTTTCCGGGCAGTGGAAGAGTGCGGCGCGCCAGCGGTTTCCATCCCGGGCGGCGAGCCGTTGATGCACCCCCAGATCGCGGAGATCGTAAAAGGGCTGATCGCGCGCAAGAAATACATTTACCTCTGCACGAATGCTTTATTGCTGGAAGAGAAGCTCGATTTGTTTACGCCCAGCAAGTACTTGAGCTTCTCCGTCCACCTGGATGGGCAGCGGGAGCATCACGATTTCTCGGTATGCCGCGAAGGCGGCTACGATGCTGCTGTTAGCGGGATCAAGGCGGCGCTCGCTCGTGGTTTCCGCGTGACCACGAATACCACGCTGTTCGACGGAGCGGACCCGAACAGTGTTCGCGCGTTTTTTGACGAGATGATGGAGCTCGGCGTCGAGGGCATGATGCTCTCGCCGGGATACTCGTACGACAAGGCTCCCGATCAGTCGCACTTCCTGGGCAGAGCGCGCACGCGGCGATTGTTCCGAGCGATTCTTTCCAATCGCAAGGCTTCGTGGAAGTTCAATATGTCTCCGCTGTTTGGCGAGTTTCTGATGGGCCGAAAGAACTTCGCTTGCACTCCCTGGGGCATGCCGACCTACAACGTTTTCGGGTGGCAGAAGCCCTGCTACCTTCTACAAGATGGATATGCGGATACGTTCGCTGAATTGATCGCCGAGACGGAGTGGGCCAATTACGGCACGGAGTCAGGCAACCCGAAATGCGCGAATTGCATGGTTCACAGCGGTTATGAAGCGTCATCGGTGGACTACGGTTTCGGATCTCTTCGCGGTTTGTGGGGCATGGCGAAGGCCACGCTGTTCAGCCGGTACGAAGATCGCGATGCGGCGGCGTTGTTGAACGAGCACTACCAGCCCGTGCATTCCTATAATCCGCTGGTCAACATCAAAGCCGCTGAAGAGACACAGGCTTGAGCGAACAGGCTGCGCGCCCCGACGAGCTGGAAGTCGCGCCGGGTTTCTCGCACGATAATCTGCAGGGCTGGATTCCGCCTCTCGCGACTGAAGAGGATATTCGGGCCGCATTAGAAAAAGCCTTCGACTATCGTGGCGACGTGACGATTACGCGCAAGGACGGGAGCGTCATTGAAGGCTACCTTTACGATCGAAGGCAGGGCAAAACGCTCGCGGACTCGTTGGTCCGTATTCTGCCTTCGAAAGGCAGCCCGCGAGTGAGCATCCCGTACGCAGACGTCGCGGCACTCTCTTTCAGCGGGCGAGATACCGCAGCGGGAAAAAGCTGGGAAGCGTGGGTCCGGAAGTATTGGGAGAAGAAGGGGACCCGGGAAACGCTCTAATCCCAGCGAGTGTAAGCACAGCGGCCTGTCCAGCAGAGTTGATCCGTCGTGACTGGCTGAGCCCCTGAGGGAGTCAAGAGCGTAATTGTGCCTACATTCAGCACGCCTTCCAGATGCAGCCAACGGATGATGGCTCCACGGAGTTCATCAGGCAGCGCGGCCGGATCGAGGGCAGCTTTCGTGGCTAGATAGAGGTTAGCCGACCCGACGTGATATTGGTTGCGCGTCGCTTTATTCCGGTTGTCCTCCTCCTCGCCGGTCGCGATAAAAACCACCAGGTCCGATTGAGTATCGACCCACAGCAACGCTCTGGCGACGCATGCATGCGCCGGGCAGCCCGAAGCCGAGAAATATCGATTGTGCCTGACCTCGATATAACCGGGAACGCCCCACAAGAATGTGCCTGCAGCTTCATTCACGGGCTGATTCTCCCAGCTGGGCAAGGGCGTACTTGGAAGCTGGCTCTGAAGGAAGGGAATAAATCTTTTGTCCCCGGCAAGCTTATTCTCGCCCTGATCGCGATATTCCACCAGCCACGTGAAATCTCCCTGCTGCGCTCTGGCTGGAATGGGTGCAAATGACCCAAGAGTTATCGCCAAGCCAAGTGAGGCAACTAATCCGAACTGCATAAAAGGCCTCTCTAGCCTATGATAAATCGCGCGTGCAATTAGGCGACTTCCCGCCGAGTCCCGATAGCTGGATCGACGTGGATGCCCGGGGCGGCGGCTTCACAATTGTCACAGTTCTTACAGGGCCCGGTAAATTCATCACCGAAATAACGCAGCAGGTGCTCGCGGCGGCAGATACTGGTGTCCGCGTATTCCTGCATCTGCCGCAGCCGTTGTTTTCGTATCTCCCTGCGGTGCTCCTGCTCGTCCGCGGCAGCTTCAGCCGCTTCGCCTAAATCGGTATCCTCGCTTAATTGCACTTCGCCGGTCGGAAGCACCTCCAATGCTCCGACATCTTCCAGCCGATGAATAGCTGTAACCAGCTTCCGTTCCGACAGATTCGTTTTGTCCGAAATTTCTTCCGGGTCGACGAGGCCTTCCTGACCCGAGATGATTTCTGCGACTTGCTCGATCTGCTCCGGTTCCAGCTTGCCTTCACTGCTTCGAAACTTCTGAACGCCGAGGTCTTCCTGGCGGAAAAATAGGACAGCCTCGGCCTTTTGTCCGTCGCGTCCGGCGCGGCCAATCTCCTGGTAATAAGAATCGAGCGAATCGCCGACATCGTAGTGATACACAAATCGAACGTCAGCCTTGTCAATCCCCATGCCGAACGCGTTTGTTGCGATGATCACTTCAGCCCCGTCCGACATGAACTGCTCCTGAATGTCGTGGCGCTCGGTTGACTTCAGTCCGCCGTGATAATAGAGCGCCCGGACCCCCTCTTCTTTGAAAAGGCGCATGATCTCTTCCGCATTTTTTCTAGTGGATACGTAGATGATGCCGGGCTTGTCCGCCCATCGAACGCGATGGACCAGCGCTTCCAGCTTCTTGTCTTCGGCATCGAAGCGGTCGACTCGCAGATGAATGTTCGGACGATCGAACCCATGAACGAAAATTTTCGGTTCTCGCATGCCGAGCCGCTGCACGATTTCATCACGCACTTCGGGTGAGGCAGTTGCGGTCATGGCGAGGACGACCGGATGTCCCAGCCGCTCAATGGCCGGACCTAGCTGCAGATAGTCGGGCCGGAAATCATGGCCCCACTCGCTGATGCAATGCGCTTCGTCGATCACGAGCAGGGAAACATTGGCTGCCTCGAGCCTTTCAACGGGTTCCTGCTTCCTGAGCTGCTCGGGGGCCAGGAAAATGTATTTGCCCCTGCCTTCCTGAATTTTTTCCAGAGCATCGCGTGTTTCGGAAACCCGCTGAATGGAGTTGACGGCAACCGCGTCGGCCGCAGCGTTTTGGGAGTTGATGGAATCCACCTGATCCTTTTGAAGCGCGATCAACGGAGAGATCACCAGAACCGAACCCTCGATCATAAGCCCGGCGATTTGATAAATCGCGGATTTGCCCGAGCCGGTCGGCATGACGACCAGCGTGTCTTTCTTTTGAAGCAGAGCGCTAATGGCTTCTTCCTGCCCCGGACGGAGAGACTCAAACCCGAAATTTTGCTGGGCGATCTCGATGATTTTGTTCTTTTTGTTGCTGGGCCTCTTCTTCTTGGAAGAGACGCGCGGCTTCGTCGGCATCGCAAATGTGATTGCGCCGACAGAACGGGTGTTTCAGGAGAGTTGCAGGCTGAGTCTATCAATTGGGCAGAGATATATGGAAGACATCAGCCGGTTGCCGCACAACCTGGACAAGCGTAAACGGGAATGCCAAGCGATTATCGAGACGCCGAAAGGACGAAGGAACAAGTTCAAATACGAGCCCGATTCGTGCCTGTTTTCCTTGTCGAATCTGCTTCCGCAAGGGTTCAGTTTTCCTTTCGACTTCGGGTTCATCCCCTCCACCGCAGCCGAAGATGGAGACCCGCTGGACATCATAGTGTTGATGGATGAGCCGGCGCATGTGGGCTGCCTGCTCAATGTACGCGTGGTCGGTGTAGTGAAGGTGATGCAGACGGAGGATGGCAAGAAGTCGGAAAATGACAGGCTGGTGGCCGTGGCTGCGCGATCATTCGATTTCCGTGATGTGAAGTCGATCTCAGATCTCAATCAACCGCTGGTGCAACAGATTACCGAATTTCTCGGGTTGTATAACAAGAACTCCGGTAAAGACGACGAGGTGACAGGCGTGGAAGGGCCGCCGGCGGCGATGAAGCTGCTGGAAAGAGCGGTCCAGAAGTTCAAAAACGAGAAAGGCTGACGAGCCTCGCCAGCGATTCACGGAATTGTAACCCCGTTGTCATACGCGGTTGATGACGTGCCTCAATACTTAGGAAGGCATAAGCTCTCTTCAACATGCGATTTCCGGCCTCCATACGAACGTTTCTGGGAGCTGCGGCGCTTTGCTTTGTCGCCGCGGTTTTCCCGCTGAATGCACAGACTTCATTGACTGGCGCAGGCGCGACCTTCCCCGCGCCGATCTATCAAAAATGGTTCAACGATTACCAATCCATAGGCAATGTTCAGATCAACTACCAGCCGAACGGCTCGGGCGGGGGTATCAAAGGTGTCACTGAGGGCACGGTTGATTTCGGCGCCAGCGATATGCCGCTAACCGATGAGCAGCTCAAGACCTTCAGGGATAAACACGGTTTCAACCTTCTGCTTTTTCCGACCGTCCTTGGAGCGGACGTGCCCACGTACAACGTTCCTGGAGTGAATCAGGAGTTGAATTTCACGCCCGAGGTTTTGGCCGGTGTGTTCCTCGGAAAAATCACGCGCTGGAATGATCCTGCAATCGCCGCAGCCAATCCCGGCGTAAAGCTGCCCGGCGCCAACATTGTTGTGGTACACCGTTCTGAGGGGAGCGGCACAACATTCTGCTGGACGGATTACCTCTCGAAGGTGAGCCCAGAGTGGGCTTCGAAAGTGGGCAAGAACACGTCTGTAGATTGGCCCACGGGTCTCGGCCAGAAAGGAAACGACGGCGTCGCCGGAATGATCAAACAGCAGACGGGCGCGTTCGGCTACGTTGAGCTCATTTACGCTGTAAAGAACCATTTGCCCTACGGAAAAGTCAGAAATAGGTCCGGAGAGTTTATCAAGGCCGATCTGCAATCGGTCAGCGCAGCAGCGGCAGCGTCGAAGTCCATGCCCGATGATTTCCGTGTCTCTATCACCGACGAATCCGGCAAGGGAGTCTATCCGATCTCGACGTTCACATGGCTTCTCGTCCCCGAAAAAATCTCCGATTCAGCCAAACGGCAGGCATTAATCGGATTCTTGAAGTGGGCCGTCACCGCCGGTCAAAAC
>JBAUUG010000147.1:0-11816 GCA_049582585.1 Bryobacteraceae bacterium
GAGAAAGCCTCGGGCCGTCTTCAAATCGTTGGGGTACACTTTGAGCCACGCGTCGATGAAAGGGCCGATGAGCCAAGCCCAAACAGTGCCTTGATGATAAGCCGCATCGCGCGCCCGAAGATCGCCGTCGTAGCGGGGCTTGAAATCCTTATCGCCCGGCGCGAGCGATCTCAAACCCACAGGCGTTAACAAACGCTCTTTCGCAACCTCGACCACCGGCTTCCAGCGCGATTCCTCCAGCACCGGATGCTCGAGCGATATTGCGAATAACTGGTTGGGCCGGCACGCCGGATCATTCCGGCCGTTTTCGCCGTCGACAACATCGTAGAGATAGCCGCCTTCCTGATACCAGAACCGTTTGTTGAAGGACTCCTTTGCTTTAGCTGCGTGCTCGGCGATGGCGTTCGCTTTATCATCGCGTTTCGCGTAACGCAGCCAACCCTCGAGAAGGCGCAGGGCGTTATACCAGAGCGCGCAAATTTCAACCGCCTTACCGCGCCGCGGCGTTACTACCCAGTCGTCGACCTTCGCATCCATCCAGGTGAGCTGATATCCCTCCTGGCCCTGGACCAATAGCCCGTCCTCGGGATCGACATGGATGTTGAAGCGCGTCCCCTGCAGATGATGGTCCACAATGTCCATCAGCTTCGGCAGCAAGTGGATCAGCAGGTGGTGATCCTTGGTGCTCTCTATGTAGCGGTTCAGCGCATGAAAGAACCACAAAGTTGCATCGGCGGTATGATACAGCCCGTCTTTTTTCCCTTCCGGAAAGAGGTTCGGGATAAGGCCGTCGCGTATATAATGCGCAAAAGTGCGGAGGATGTAGCTGGCTTCTACCTGGCGTCCCGTGGTTAACGTCAATCCCTCGAGACTGATCATCGTGTCCCGCCCCCAATCCGTGAACCAGTGATACCCGGCAATGACGCTGCGGATTTCGTCGCCGGCAGCCCGCGCGCGAGCGGTATCCTCCTGGCGGCCCACGGGCGTGAAGATGAACTGATCGGCGGCCCAAACCAATTCCCGGCAAGCCTCATGAGAAGCGCCGGGACCCGATTCCAGCAGCAGCCTTCGCTTCCGGTCGTGCTCCAAATCCCAGGCCTGCTTCGGATTCAGGGCGGACATAACGTCCCAGGTTTCAGTGGACGCGACCAAAGTTGTCTGCTGTCCGGGAACCATTTCAGCGGAGAAATATCCCGGACTCCAAAGGTCGCCGCGCCATGTCGAGCCGCGGCTCCGCTCAACGTTGTAGATCACATCGCAGATTTTAACGGGGTCCATGGCAAACGCCTGTTTCTTACCCAGAAGCGTCAGGCGCAGAGGTGGTATGTCGCTCGAAGCCTTCAGCTCGAACTGGTGGTCCCGCACGGTGAGCGTGTACGTTTCAAGAGGAGTGTTTACCGGAGCTTCATGCTCTCGCATATTGACCGCCGGCCGCAACTGCAGTCTCACGCCCGGCGGGGCCGCCTGCGTCCGATAATTGATCTGAGCCGTATTCTGGCGATGCGGGAGAACAACGCGTTTCTCGATCTTGACGCCCTCCACATCGTACGTCCAAACCGGCATTCCGGCATCCAGGCGGAAGCCGGTGAGATAGGGCGTCCCGCCAGGGTATTTACCTTTTTCCGTCTCCACTCCGTTGAGCGGAATGGTTCGGCCATCCGGATATACAAGCTGCTCGAAGATATCGTTCAGCATCATGGTCCGTCCGAGAGGAGAGGGCAGCGCGGCGATCAGATACCCGTGAAAAACACGGGTCAGAGTCCCACCGACTGTCGCTGACGCGTATCCGCCAAGGCCATTGGTCGCCAGCCACTCAGTCTCGTTCAAATGCTCGAGGTCGTCTTTGGTTAATGGAGTGCCTGAACTATGAGTGAATATTTTGTCCATGAATTGAATCCGGTAAATGCGAAGGATGCAAAAGAACTGCGGCACAGCCGGGAATCCTCCAATTCTCATGCGTGTCGAGCGGGGCTGTTCCGCAGCCGCCGTATTCGGGATCGTCTGAAGACCACAGCTTCTCCCAGGCTTTCGATTGCGGTGGAGCAAGCAGCGGCTCGGGAGCGGGATTCAGCTCCAGGTCCACGCCGAGATTGATGACCAGCAGCCGGTCGTGTTGATAGCCATCCGAGAAGAAGCGGACTACAAAGCATTGCGGGGAGAGCACGGCTCCATCGATTCCGACCGCGCCTTGCATCCCGATGACCGGGTCGCCTCGCCGCAACCGCAAAAGATCGCGGTGCAGGGCGTATACCTCCGCGTGCTTCTTCACCTCTGAATGATCAAGCCGGGATTTGCGGAAGGTTGCAGGCGCCGAAGGGTCGTCAAAGCAAGATCTCATTTCCGGCAGCCGCAAGGTCCGGAACTGCTCGAGAAACTCGACGCGCCCGTTTCTGATCAGTTTTCCGAGCTCCGGGTTATGATCCGCGAAAAACAGGAACGGGCTCGAGGCTCCGAATTCCTGGCCCTGGAAGAGCAGCGGTGTTCCCGGCGACAAAAGCGTCAGCGCGGTTATCGCTTTCAGCATGCCCGGCGAAGCGAGTTGCTGCACGCGTTGTCCGCGCGCGGAATTCGCCACCTGATCGTGGTTTTGAATGAAATTGATCATCGCGGGCCGCGGTAACCCAAGCGCGGGAGTGCCGCGCCGCTGCTTCTGCCAGCGATACCATTGCCCCTGGTACAGGTACCCATATTTGACGGCTGAGAGAAGCTCTTGCGGAGTGCCCCGATAGTCACTGTAGTAGGCATCGGCTTTGCCGGTCAGCGCCACCAGAGCGGTGTGATGATAATCGTCATTCCATAACGCGTCCAGCCCAAATCCGCCTTCGTTGACCGGCCGGATCAAGCGAGTATTCTGCGGCTCATTTTCGCCCACCAGGACAATCGGCTTCCCGCGAGCCGCGGCGCGGGCAGCTTGACTGATCTCGGCAAGAATGTTTGGCTCGGAATCGTCATGGATGTCCTGAGTGGCATCCAATCGCAAGCCGTCGAGATGAAATTCCCGGATCCAATAGGCGGCGTTTTCGCGAAAAAACTCGCGCACTGGTCCGCTCTCTTCACCGTCGAAATTGATCGCTTCTCCCCAATCTGTTTTATGCTTGCGGGTCAGATAAAAAGGCGAGAATTTTGGAAGATAGTTTCCATCCGGGCCGAGATGGTTATAGACTACATCGAGAATCACTCCGACTCCCACGCCGTGCGCGCGATCGACGAATGCGCGCATATCGTCCGGCGCGCCGTAGATGGATGCAGGCGCATAGGGCGCGACGCCATCGTAGCCCCATCCGAATTTGCCCGGGAAGTCCGCGACCGGCATGATCTCAACGAGCGTGATTCCTGTATCCCGGAGGTATTCGAGCTTTTCCATCGCGGAGCGCCACGTTCCGCCACGCGTGAACGTTCCGAGATGAAGCTCGTAAATAACCTGACCTTTCAATCTCGCGCCGCGCCAATCGCCATCGGACCATGAGAACGACGAGGGGTCGACGACCTCCGAAAACCCATGGGGACCGGTTGGCTGGTAGCGGGAGGCTGGATCCGGGTAGGCCTCGCCTCCATCCAACGAGAATTTGTACCGAGCGCCTGCGCCCATGCCCGGGACTAGCCTCGAAAAGTAGCCGTTCTCTTCGGCATCGAGCTCAATCGGCGAGCGCGTGCGCTCGAAAACTACTGCGACGGACTTTCTCCGGGGCGCCCAAACGCGGAAATGAGTTCCCGCCTCACCGGGAGCAATGTTCGCGCCTACCGTCACTGCACCCTCGTGGTACCCTGCGATTGCCCTATGCAGAACGAAAGCTTTGTGCTGGAATACATGGTCACGACGGCGTTTCAACTGGACGGATTTCGAATCAAACGCAACCTCGGGATTGTTCGCGGTATCACCGTGCGCTCTCGTTCCGTTCTAGGTTCGTTTGCGGGGACCCTGCAGACCATGGTGGGCGGGAATATCACCATCTTCACGCAGCTATGCGAAAAAGCTCGCCTCGAAGCATTCAATCTCATGCTAGAACACGCCGCCCAAATGGGCGCGAACGCGGTCATCGGCATGCGTTACGACGCCAACGATGTGATGCAGGGAGTTACTGAAGTATTGGCCTACGGAACGGCGGTGTTCGTCGAGCCGCAAACTTAGCGTGATCATACAGTGAAATTATGACGGCAGTGGATGTGTACGAATTGACGACTAAGGGCGGCGCTACGGATTTCGCCCAAGTCATCGCCGCGTGCGAATCCATTGGATCCTATTGTTTGATTGGAGGACTGGCGGTCAATTGCTACGTGGAGCCCGTGTATACGCTCGATGTCGATCTCGTGATCATAGCTCGGGGCCTTTCGGAAGCGGCAGCGCATCTTCGGAATGAAGGTTTCACGATCGTGATCCACGAGAATTCGACCAACGCGAATCGGCCGGGTAGCGATCTCCGCGTTCAGTTCACAACCGATATGCGATATCAAGAGTTCGTCTCTCGGGCGGAAGTCCGGGATGTACTTGGGCAGCCAGTGCAAGTGGCGCGCCTGGAAGACGTCACGCAAGGGAAACTTTGGGCGTATGCCGACCCATCGCGGCGGCTTAGTAAGCGCAAGAAAGATGAGCTCGATCTAATTCGTCTGGCTGAAAAATATCCTAAGTTAAAAGCGCATTATCCGCGCGGCTTACTTGAACAATTGGCGGAAGACGAGACAAGGCGAAGCGAATGAATAGACTCGCGCTCGCGCTGCTGCTTACCGCTCTACCGATTTTGCCGGCTACTAATTGGAAGCTGATCTGGAGCGATGAATTCAATGGCGCAAAAGACGCGCCGCCGGATTCCTCGAAATGGACCTACGACCTGGGCGCTGGCGGCTGGGGCAATCACGAACTGGAAGTCTACACAAAAAGCCCCGAAAACATATCTCAAGATGGCGAAGGGCACCTGGTCATCCGCGCAGTGAAGACTGAATCCGGCTTCACTTCGGCGCGGATCAAGACCCAAGACAAATTCACGGTCGAGTACGGCAAGATCGAAGCACGAATGAAGATTCCCTACGGGCAGGGTATGTGGCCGGCTTTCTGGATGCTGGGAAATAATATCGCTGCTGCCGGCTGGTCTAAGTGCGGAGAAATCGACGTGATGGAGAACATCGGCAAAGAGCCATCCGTTGTCCACGGGACCGTGCACGGCCCAGGCTACTCAGGGGCGCATGGCATCACTTCCCAATATTCATTGCCGGGCGGGAAGCCGCTGAGTGATGACTTCCACGTTTATGGCATTGAGTGGGGGCCGAATTCGATTCAGTTCTTCCTCGACGGGCAGCCATATTCGACGGTGACTCCAGCTTCTCTACCCAAAGGAACGGTTTGGGTCTACGATCATCCTTTTTTTCTGCTTTTGAACCTGGCCGTTGGCGGAGGGTGGCCGGGCAACCCCGACGCAACTACCGTGTTTCCTCAGACGCTGCTGGTGGATTGGGTTCGCGTCTGGCAGTCGGCGGAATAGTTGCTGCGAGCTTCCTAGCGAAGAAATCCGCCGTGGCTTTGTACGATTCCACCCAGTGCCGATGTAGTAGAAAATCGTGAATTTCGTTCGGAAAGATCAGTTCCTCGAAATCCACGTGCTGTTGCCGCAGCGCCTCCACCATGCGAACGGTCTGCGAAAACGGCACATTGCGGTCATCATCTCCATGAATTAGCAGCACCGGCGATTTCCAGGTCTGCACGGAGGCAAGCGGCGAAGATTCGAACGCCAACCTTGCGTCATCCTGCTGCTTTTTCGGATCGTAGGCCGGCACGAAGTTTTCGATCACTTCATTCCAATCGTGGACACCATGAAAATCCACTCCGGCAGCGAATAGATCCGATGCACGGGCGAGCGCCAGCGCGGTGAGATAACCCCCATACGATCCGCCCCATACACCGATTCGCGCGGGATCGACATCGGCACGGGATTTCAGATACAGACCCGCTCCGAGCGCGTCATTGAACTCGCTCGCCCCGGTGGCTCCGTAATTCACCGCCTCACGGAAATCCAGCCCGTATCCTATGCCGCTGCGGTAATTCACGGAAAGAACTACGTAACCCTGATTCGCGAAGTATTGGTTCAACGAATAGGCGTTCGAATAATACTGCATGTAGTGGAAGCCAAGCAGCATCTGCCTCCGCGATCCGCCATGGAAGAAAATCAGCGCTGGATGCCGCTCGGCGCCTTTCGCGTTCGGCGGCAAGAATAGTTGACCGTGGACGCGCAGCCCGTCCGCTGCCGTAATCATGACCGGCTGCGGCCGGACCAGCGATGCTGCCGGAAAATCCACCGGCGTTGCTTCAGGCGCGAGCGGTTTCAGCTTGCCATCGGGCGTTCGGACCATCGCGTGGGCTTCCTCTTTGTAGCTCGAGGCCATGAATACTAATGCTGAGCCGTCGGCGGCGGGAGTAGGCTCCCATTCAATCCCCTCCCCTTGCGTGATTGGCCGGTTGACCGGCCTCGCGTTCTCACCGCTGGTTGTGTCCACGCTCCACAAATGGCGGCGGTCGACATCGCCGATATTCGTCGAATAATAAACCGTCTTCCTATCCCGCGATGCGGCGACATGCTCTACCTCGCCCTCACCCGGCGTCAATTCCACCGCTGTTTCACTTTGAGGCCGCAGGCTGTAGAGATGACACCAGCCGGTCTGCTCCCATGGAAAGATCAGCTGGTCGCCAGCCGCCCAAAAGATTTGCCGCTCGCCGACAATCTCGTGAAACACGCTGCCCGGCCCGGGCTTCGCGCGAAACACTTGATGCCCCGAACCGGTTTTTGCATCGGCAACGCGAATCGACCAGGGCTCTCCTTCTCTTTCCGGTCCGAAATCGAAGGCGCGGTTCCGAGCCGGAATCCGCAAGTACGCGATGCGAGAGCCGTCAGGCGACCAAACCGGTTCCGAGTCCTTATCGACACTTGCATCCAGATAGCGCAAAGTGTTATCTCCGGCAGTATAGATTCCAATGAAGCTATGACCCTGCCGCGAGCTTACGAACGCCAACTGCCCTCCATCGGGAGACCATCGTAAATCGGTCACCATGCCCTTTTGGGTGACCTTGCTCTTCACGCTTTCTCCGGAGGGCTTCATGGTAAAAATTTGCCCCTCACGCAAGAACGCCACCGCATCCTTCGGCGAGATGGCGGGCGCGTGTCCTGGCGTTAACTTTTTGGCCGGCGATCCGTCCAGGGCGACTGTCCAGATGTCTTGCTCCGGTTTTTCGGGACTCAAAGCCGGATTCGGGCTTTCGCGGCCCATCTCGAAATCGCCGCCGCGCGTAAACAGCAGGTAGCTGCCATCGGGAGCCCACGCGAGCTCCGCGATCTCCTGCCCGTCGTCTTGGTTGAAACTGGTCAGCTTGCGCCCTTTCCAGCCGGGCGCTGCCGCGACCCACACGTTCCGTTTGCCTTGCTCATCCATCAGCCACGCGACCTTCGCGCCGGTCGGCGATGCAATGGGAGAACCTGCAAAAGGCGCGCTCATCACCTGGTCAATGGTGAATGAGCTGGTTGCCGCAATGAGCGAAGTGCTCAACGCCAGCGCGACGGTGACGAGTTTCATAATCGAATCTTATTTTTCCACATGTTGATATTCTGTGTTACAAAGCTGTGTCGAGGGCATTCATCAGCTACGCTCACGTGAGCCCCGATCAAGATCTCGCCACCAAGCTTTCCTCAGCTCTGGAGGCGAGTGGACTTACCGTTTTCGTCGATTCCAAGATTCGTTTAGGGCAGGATTGGGCGGAGCAAATCGATCGCCAGCTCCGAAGCGCGCAATTTTTTGTGGTCTTACTTTCGGCCGCATCCATTACAAGCGACATGGTGCGGCGCGAGATCGCCCTGGCATACAAGCTCAAAAAGGCCCACGCGATAACCATTCTTCCGGTGCGCATCGGATTTGAAGGCGAGCTGCCCTACGAAATCGGCGCGTACCTCGATCTGATTCAATACACTGTCTGGCGTCCAGGGGAATCGTTCGATCCAATTTCCAGGGCCATTCTGCGAGCGATGAGCGAATCGGGTGACGCGATGCCTGCGCCGGCGGCCGCGCATACGGCGCGCTTCGACCCTGCAGCCTTACAACGGATCGAAGACGATCTGGCCTTCTACATTGGGCCGCTGGCGCGCGTGATCCTCGAGCGAGCTGCAAAGAAGGCGATGAATTGGCAGCAACTCTACGAGATCGTGTCGGCCGAAGTGCCTGCCGCGGATCGGAAGAAGTTCTTAGCAAGCCGTGCACGATAGGGCTGGTTACTGCCCTTGGTTGCCCGTTTCGAGCATCTTCATCGCACGCGAGAGACTCCGGTGCATCCTGTTGAAGGCGGCCGCCAGAACTGAAATCTCATCGCGCCCTCTAACCGGCAGTTCTTCAAGATCCAGTTTGCCTTGACTGATTTCGCCGGCCATGCGCGACAGCTTAGCGACCGGGCCGAATCACGGTCACTATCAGAAGGGCGTCAAGAATGAGGAGCGTCATCAATCCCAGAGCGCAAAGATAGGCCAGCAGAGTCTTGAACGCGCGATCGGCGATTTGGATGGGAAGTGACTCGGGGACCGAGACAATCTGCGCCCCCACTATCTCGTTCGGCTTCCATCCGAACCCATTGTCCCTGCCGTACTGCCGAACCATCGAGACCGGAGCTTTATTCGGCGTGCTGTGGCAATCTAAGCACGCCGGGTCGGCAATCTGAATCGGTCGGGCGAAGTATAGAGATTTGCCGCCGGGAGCCGGACGTCCACCATAGAAGTACTTGCGCGAGCGGTCATTCCGGAAGATATTCACAACATCTGCCTCCCAATCGATCGCCCGATCGACTGGATTTGTGGGATTCAGCGTAGCCTCTTTGTACGTGTAATCGGGGTTCCGCTTGTGGATGTAATCGAAAATCTGGGTAGCCGCGTAATTGGGAACTGTTTGAGGTAGAAACACCGTGACGTGGCGGCTGTGCGCGGTGAGAAGAGGCTCGATCTGACTTGCAGTGTACTCGCGGCTTGCCAGCGTCGATTCCATCATCAGTCTTGCCTGCTCACGTACGCTGTCTTTCGCATCCTTTTGCAGAAAGCCATACGCCAACCATCCAGCGACAGTCAATCCCAAGCCGAAAACAACGATGAAGATGAGGTTGAACCGCGCAAGCAGCTTCATGCGCCTATTCCTTTTCGTCTAGATGCTGGGCACCCGGATTACCTCTGTTTTACGACAAAAGGGCCAAGCGGAGAACCGCTTGGCCCTTTTGTCTAGGTTACTGCTGGTCTATTTTGGACAGCCGAGCGCCTTAACGCGGCCCTCGGGAAGCGGCTTGATATTCTTCACCGCTGGAGGCATAGTCGTGCTGTTCCTCGGTACGAGGTAGACTTCCACGCGCCGGTTCTTATCGGCGGCCGTCGTAGCGGAGCCCCTACGTTCCTTTACGTTAGAGGTCCCGCACTGTGTCGGCCTCGGTTCCGAGGTCTGGTCCGTGCCGACCCAATCCACCTTGATGCGGGATGGATCGACCTTGCCGCAGGTACCTGTACCGCCGCTCAGCACGGCAGCGCAGTTCAATGTGCGTTCTTCATCGAGCGCCCCGCCGGGGACCGCTCTCCGGCCTCTACGGCCTCTGACGCCACGGACGTTGGCTTCTTCGTCGGTATCGCGATGACCTACGAGCACGATGTCGTAATCGCCGCTCGCAAGTCTAGAAGCTGCGTCATCGACCAGAAGGCGCTTGCCGCAGTTATTCACGCGAGTATTGTTCTTCGCGAAGATTACATCGTCCAATCGGACAAACTGCGGTTGGCAATTCACCGTGATGGTCGTGGTTTGAGAGGCTGTCTTGCCGCCCTCGTCGGTGACCGTCAGAGTCGCCGTCACGCTCTTGCTCTGGCCTTGCGCGCCGCCTTCGAAGTTCAAGGTTGAAGCATCGAATGTTGCGTTCGGGCTGGTGTCGTTACTTACACTGCCCTCGCTGACCGTCCACTTGTAGCTCAAATTACCGCCGCAAGCGGAACCCGTGGCGCTGGCGGCCAGGTTCGCTGTGTGCGTGCCATTGGTGTTAGCAGCGCAGGCCAATTCATTCGGGGTTGCCGTTACGCTGGTGATTTGCGGCGCTGAATCGCTCACCGTCATTGTGGCGGTCGCAGTCACCGGAGCCGGAGCCTGCGGCGCGGGCGGCTGTACCCAGCACCGGACGGGGATATTCTTGGGCCGTTCCATGGGCGGAGGCGGCGGGGTTGTATCCGTAACTGTTACCTGAGCGCTGAAGCTGCCCGTATTATTAGGCGTGAACGTCAGGTCGGCGCCGGTGCCGGTTTGGGCCTGTCCATTCATAGTCCAGGCATAAGTGAGATTATGCCCAGCCGGCGCTCCAGTCACATTGGCGTGAAGGGTGACCGGCTTGCCTTGGCATATGGTGCCCTCTGCGCCAGTGATCGTCGGCGTCGGCAGCGGGGCTGGCGGAGGCGGAGGCGCCGGCATTTCCGGACACTTGCCTTGACCTAAGAACCACACCAGCCCGATGGTGCCCTGGAACCCAAGCACATGATCTCGAGCCGGAATATAAATTCCGCCGTCAGGGTAGTTGGGCAAGTCAAAAGTGGGATTTCGCGACCAAGTGCCGCGAGCGTCAATGCGCAGCCCCCAATGGTCAGTGAGATGCCACTTGACGCCGCCGCCATAATTAAACCCCGCCTGAAGGTTGTCGTTCAGGTTCGCCGAATAGTATTCGGAGTTGACAGTGGGGTTTCGCGCGAGAACCTCGGCTGAGTTAGTGGGCGTGAATTGAACCGCGTCCACGCCAGCTGTCACGTAAGGTTGAAACTTCGACCCGCGCGGCCTCAGATTCAACACCGGATTCAGACCGATGTACCAGTTCGCATTATGGAAACTATAGTCCGGAATGGGCGTGCCGACCAAATTTGAGGGTGCAGTCGGCGGATAAACGCCGCCGTTACTCGGAGTTCGGAAATGAACGTACGCCCGAGCGAGGTCACCCCACAACTCGATCCCGAAGTATTTCGAGGGATTCACTGTCGCTCGGAAACCATAGATCCAGCCATCGAGCATCTTAGTGTCTAATCCCCGCTGTACCTGGCCGTACGTGCTGATCCCGCCGAAGGGATCGATTTCAACTAAATCCGGATACTGATCTTGGGACGATCCGGCCTGCGTAGTTTTAGCCGTCTTTGTCGTTGTCGTGTTCGTGTCTTGCGCGAAAGCGGCAGTGCCGAGGCACAGAGCCGAACACAGGACCGTCGAACTGATCGGCTTGAGCCGAGTTTTCATCCTTCTCCTCCAAAGCAGAGTTCTAACCACACCAATTCAGTCTAATTGATGCCGGTTGAGCAGTTTTCATTACGCTTGCAGTGCGAGACTGCAATATCTGTGCTTACACCACCGAGGGCCAGCCCTGAAGCGCTTGGCCCTCGGCTTGATTCACTTCTGGTCTATTTCGGGCAACCCAGCGCCTTGACCTCGCGTTCAGGAAGCGGTTTCACGTTCTTCACAGCCGGAGGCATGGCCTGGCTGTTCCTCGGAACGAGGTAGACTTCCACGCGCCGGTTCTTATCAGCCTCCGTCACTTGGGAAGCTCTCCGTTCCTTCTGCGAAACACGATTTGAGGTTCCACAGAGGCCCGGCTCCGGCGTCGAGGTTTGGTCGGTGCCAACCCAATCGACCTTGATGCGAGATGGATCGACCTTGGCACACGCGCCGGTTCCACCGGTGAGCACCGCGGCGGAATTCAACGTGCGCTGCTCATCCAGCGTCCGGCCCGCAATTCTTCGTCTGCCGCGGCCCGTTCCGGGCAGATTCGCCAATTCATCGCTATCCCGATGGCCCACGAG
>JBAUUG010000148.1:0-3312 GCA_049582585.1 Bryobacteraceae bacterium
GCGAAATAGTGCATGCGAACGCCTTGAGAAGCGCGCGAGCGCCGGATCAATCCAAGAGATTCGAGCTTATCCAGTGCACTGCGGACGGCGGCCTTCCCATACCCAAGGAGGCGTGCAATATGCTCGACGCTGGTGAGATTCGCGCCGTGGCGATATGAGAAAGCCAGGACATCCCATTCGCTGAGGAGGGAGATGCCCAAGGTTTTCAGACATGCATCCAGTAGGGAATCTATTGCCGAATTGACCTGGGGCAAGCCCTAGTATATCTCTAATTTAATGAAATGTCATAGATATTCGATTAAAGTCGTGTGATTTAGTCTGGCAGATTTGTATTACGGTCGGGCTGGCGGTCCCGATTGTAAGATGAAGTAGATGTCTTCGGCGCCGACGGCTTACCTGACTCCAGAGGAGTATCTGGAACAGGAGCGCAAGGCTGAGCGGAAGAGCGAATACTTCCGCGGGGAAGTTTTCGCAATGGCGGGAGCGAGCCGGCGGCATGTTCTTACGGTCGTGAATCTGGTTCATGAGCTGGGCCGGAAACTTGGGGACCGCCCGTGCAATGTGTACTCGATGGATTTGCGGCTGGCGGTTGGCGCGGCGGGTCTTTATACGTATCCGGACGTAATGGTGACGTGCGGCGAGGAAAAGTTCGCCGATCAACACGAGGACACCTTGCTGAATCCGGCTCTCATTGTCGAGGTTCTGTCAAAATCCACAAAGAATTATGATCGTGGGCAGAAGTTCGAAAGTTATCGCGCGCTGCCATCGCTGATGGAGTATCTGACAGTGGCGTTGGACCGCAGGCATGTCGAGCAATGGATACGCCAGCCGGACAAACGCTGGATATTACGGGAATATAGCGGCCCCGCTGAAACAATTTCGATGCCGTCAATCGGTGTAGACGTTCAGCTCGCGGACATTTACAGGAAGATTGATTTCAGCACAGGATGAGAAGCTATTTCATGCGAGCTTCAGCAGGGTCTCTATCGTTTCGGTAAACGACTCCTTCTTTCATAACGAACAGCACGCTTTGGGTAACCTTGATATCGTCGAGCGGATTGCCGGGAACGGCGACGATGTCGGCGAGCTTGCCAGGTTCCAAGGTTCCGATCTTTTCACGAAGTCCCAACAGATCTGCGGCGGATGAGGTGCCTGCCCGCAGAGATTGCGCCGGGCTCATGCCGTCGGCCGACATCAGAACAAACTCGAGCGCGTTGTTCCCGTGGGGATAAACGGCGGCGTCCGTGCCGAGCGCGATCTTGACGCCCATCGCGAGAGCTCGGCGAACCATGGCGTCCTGCGCCTTCACAGCCATATCCGCCTTCTGCCGAACCAGCGGCGGAAATTTCGATTCGGCAAGGCCGCTGCGAACGGAGAGCGTGGGCACAAGATATGTCCCGCGCTCGCGCATCATGCGCAACGCTTCATCATCGACAAAGGTGCCGTGCTCGATGGAATCGATTCCCGCGCGAATAGCCCGCTTGGCGCCTTCCGCTCCATGCGCGTGGGCGGCAGTCTTGCGGCGCAATTCGTGAGCGGCCGTGACCAGCGCGTCCAGCTCTGCCTGCGTCAATTGAGGAACATCCACATCGTCGGTGGGCGAAAGAACCCCGCCTGTTGCGCAAGTCTTGATGACATCGGCGCCGTACTTGATGTTAAACCGAACGGCAAAGCGAGCCTGGTCGGGGGAATTGATCACACCGTCCTCGGGTCCGGTCTCGCGATTAAACAAGTCGAAGCGGAAACCTGCGCTGTCGTCGCAGTGGCCGCCGGTTCCACCTATCGCGCGTACGGCAACCAGCATTCGCGGCCCCGGAACCACGCCGCTATTGATGGAATTGCGAAGACCGATATCGAGGAAATCATGCGAGCCGACATCCCGGACGGTGGTAAATCCAGCCATCAGAGTCTTGCGCGCGTTCGCCGTGGAGCGGATAGCTTCTTCGGCGATTGGCCGTGTCAGGTCCAAAAGTCTCTGGCCGTTGTAATCGGGATTGAAATCCATGGTCAGGTGAGTGTGTGAATCGATGAAGCCGGGCAGGAGCGTGGAGTCACCCAGATCGATGACCGTTGCGTTTGCCGGAGGCGGTCCGCCGACCGACTGGATCTTATTTTCAGAGACGACAACCACTCCGGGTTGAATGAGGGCATCACTCTTTCCATCGAACAGGCGCGCCGCTTTCAACACGTATACGTTGGTCTGGGCGCTGAGAGTGGAAGCCAGGAAAAGCAGAGCTGGAAGGAAACGTCGCATAACTCCTGAGGATACGACTTCTCTAAAGCTCGGCTTCGGCTTCGATCTCGATGAGCATATTAGGATCGATAAGAGCGCGTACTTCGATCATGGTTGCGCAAGGGCGGATATCGCCGAAGAATTCACGATGCGCGCGGCCGTATTCTTCCCATCTGGTGATGTCAGTAACGAACATGCGCGTGCGAACTACGTTTCGAAGCGTAGCGCCCGCCTGCTTCAGCGCTCGCTCTATGTTCCCGATGGCTTGCACCGTCTGCTTGTATCCATCGTCAATTCCAACAATGTTGCCGCTGTCATCTATCGCTGTCGTGCCGGTGAGATAAATGCGAGTTCCGACTCGGACGGCCCGGCTATAGCCGACGATATCTTCCCATTTCGCTCCCGAGGAGATGTTTTGACGGTCTTGCATGACGTGAGTAGGATAACGTAAGCAATCAGGCGGCATCGAGAGTGATCGTAAAAGTGGATCCGCGCCCGAGCTGGCTTTCGACAGTAACGCTGCCGCCCATCCGTTCTACCACTTCTTTGACGATCGGCAAACCGAGACCAGTTCCACCGGCCGGGCGGGATCTGGCTTTGTCGACCCGGTAGAACCGCTCGAAGACGCGCTTCAACTCTTCGCTCGGGATTCCAATGCCCGTATCGCTAATTGAGATGCGAACGCGACGATCTTGCGTGTATCCGCATTCGATGGTGACTTGCCCCTCAGGACGATTGAACTTCACGGCATTATCGAGCAGGTTCACCAGGGCTTGCTCGAGGCGAAAGCGATAACCCATCACGGCGCAATCGTCGCAATTTCCCCGATCCAATCGCACACCGGAGAGGGCAGCGGTGCTTTGTATGGAATGGATGGCAGAATCGATCACTTCGAGCAGGGGAACGCGCTCGGGAGGGGAAAGCGGCCGGGTGTTTGCATCCAGCTCGGAAACGATCAGCAAATCGGAGGTGATGTTGTTCAACCGGATGGCATGAGAAAGAATAATTTCGACAAAGCTGCGGCTGTTGGCCTGGTCCTCGAGTGCTCCGTCGAGCAAAGTCTCAGCATACCCTCGAAT
>JBAUUG010000149.1:0-3446 GCA_049582585.1 Bryobacteraceae bacterium
GGGTACATATGCCTTACGCCCCATTTCCGTTTGCTTACGCAACATGTCAGCCTGTCTCGTAATGGCGACGCGAGTGATTGATATATCGCGAGGCACGATGGGGTCTATAGAGGTCGCGAATGTGAGTTGCATTGGGCCACGGATCTGACCCGCGTTGGTTCCTCCCGTCAGGACAGCCCCGAACATGCGGGCGTCCCAGTATCCATCCCGCATGTCTTCCTTGGTCTTGGATCGCGCTTCGCGCGAGACCTTTACTTTCTTGCAAGCCTTTGCGATCTCGCCGCTTAACTCCGATACAGCTCTCTTAACGTCGCCCTCGATTTCCACGTCTCCTGTGAGATGCTTCTGAATGTCACTGGCTTTCTTCGCTTCGCCTAGGTAGGTTACCTCCGTCGATTCGGGATCGTAATCAAATCCATCAGCATCCACGCCGGCAAGCCACTCTCCGAAATCCACTTCCTCGTTCTCCAGGTAAGCCTTTAACTTTGGATAATCAATGAGCTTCAGCTTTGCTGGTTGAGAAAGCTTAGTATCTTCAAGCGCCTTCGAGTAAAGTTTGTTCAGCGCGGTCTCGCCCTGGATGTAGATCGGCTGCCCGAGCACGCCTTGCACGTAGTCGCGGATTTTGCGCTTGATGCAGACGTCGGTGACAATTCCTCGATTGGTTTCGGGGTCTACGCGCGGCAAATTGCCCGCGTCGGGGTCGCCATTCGGATTCCCGTTTGTGACGTCGAAGAGAAAAACGAAGTCGTGGCGCTTGGATGGATCGCAGTAGATGTTCATTTGTTCTTGTCCTGGTTGAAACTTTCCTTACTAGGTCTGGCCGAACTAAAGCCAGCCCGTTGGTGGTAAAAGCCGAGCGCGAACTCGCCCTGTTCCCGGAGGGTGAGAGCACCGGGAAAGCCGCCCTCGTCATCGATAGCCGCCATGACGCTCTCGAGTGTTTGCTCCAGATCGCGGTACCCGGCGCCAATTTTCCGAATCTTCGGCATGTGGGCAATGGTGCCCTGCCTTACGAGAATGCCGAGAGTGTTCTTCGGCGAGGTGGATGCGCCGCCATAAAAGCGGTCTACGAGAGTAGCCTGAACGCGCCAGCGCGAAGCGCGTAACTGCGCTTCTTCCAAGACAGCGAGAAGGCGGCCACAGAGATACGGGCCGCGCTTCCATGAGTCGTCGAGGGATTGCAAGGTGTTTGCCTCCTGTTTTCCATAAGTAAGAACAAATTTGATTGCAGCAGCCAGCGTTTGACGGCGTAATCCAATTTCCAGCTCGTCCCGTTTATCTTTGGCTTTCTCCTGGATTCGGAAGCGCAGCACAGCAGCCTCGAGCAGTTTCATCGGCGGAGGCGCACCCTGGTACGCAGTGCGAAGCAAGGAGCGAACGAGGTTTGCGTCACTCGAAGCGCTGGTTGATTTCGGTGGCGTCAGAGAATCAAGCATGCCCGGAATGTCGGGTCGCCAGTCCGCAAGCCCATCGGCAGTCCGGATCGTACGGGCTGCATCGTATGCTTTGAGCGTTTCGAGAACGCGGGCGACAGACTCCTCGATCCACTCCCGCAGCACGAGCCTGCTCTTGTTGGGCGAAAGAACCGCGACATAGAAACGGTTCTGGTCGAGATGCAGTGCCCTCTCAGAGGACGAGAACGGTAATCCGTACAGTTTCCTCATCTGCTCGGGAGCCGCGGGCGGCGCACCTATCGCCGGTCTGTTGAGGGGAGATGCAATTAGTGCTTCAGGATCGACAGGCTCGCCATCATCCAACGACGGCAGCGGTTCCTTTAACCAAAAGATCGCCCATTGATTGCGGAGCGGAGCCTTGCCGGTTCCCTTGCTTTCATCACCGGTCAGAACGCGGCGGTGTCTTTCGGATGCTAATAGGTGTTGCAAAACTCGCGATGACTGCGATGCGCAGCCGAAGCAGAGGGGGCTGTTTTCGGTTTGCTTGCGTCCAAATGAATTGAACGCGTCCTCATTGAAGGAAGAGATCTTGCACGACTGTCCTGCGATGAACACTTTTTGAGGAATGAGCGACACGATCGGTCCAAATTGTCCGCAAACACAACACGCCGCCCGCGTCGAACTCCGGGCCGACTGAACGTGGCGCGCCCAAAAAGCGATAGCAAGATGAGATGAAAAAGGGTAGGCATCATGCTGCGTCCTGAACGCGATAAGATCGTCGGGCCTAGCCTCGTGAAGGAGTCTTTCCCGCAGTTCGCGAGAATCGTCAGGCGTATTTTGAAAGTTGTTTAGAAATTGAATTATGAGATCCGCAGCAGCATCGGCAGTATTCCGAAAGTACTCTCGCAGTAATGACGTGAACGCTTTAAACCTCGGCGAGTCATGGGTGATCCCTTCATCTTCCAGCCCGATGGCGTAGCTCGCCTTGTCCACAAGAAGACCAGGATTGATGTCGCTGCTCCGCTCAGGCTCCGGAACAGCGACCTCCACTTCAACTGCCGTGAGCCAACCGCGGCGGGCGTCCGCGCTAATGTCAATCACCCAGCGAATCTTCCGATTTCGGTACCACTCAGCCGTGAGCGGGAACGCCGACGCGGAATCCACCAATGCTCTAAGCATGCCCGTCCTCTAGTCGGTAGAGCTCCCGGTATTTGTCCGCCGGGACCTTCAGAACGCTCTCAATTACGCAAGCGTGAAAGAATAGCGACTCCGCACGCCCTTTAACTCTTCTTTGCCCCGAAGAGCCAGGTTTGAAAAACTCCAGGTCACCCGGGCCATTCGGTGCTTCGATGAAGGCCATATCAAAGAGCATTTGCCCAATATCCAGGTTGATAGCTAGCCCACCGCGCTCATCAGGGGTGGGTGCCTCAAACGAGGCAGCAAATTCCCTCGTACCCAGGCATGGTGTGTGGTGGCATTGACCCTTCTTGACGCGGCGATTGAAACAATCGAGATACTTTCCGATTTCATCCTTGGTATGTTCTCGCAGAACGATATCCGAGCGGATAACGTATGCGACATTCCTGAGAACAAGACTGGTGCGCTGCTGGCGTTGGCGGCTGTCCTGCGCAACAAGCGGACCCGCGCCCTGCCAGTCGGAAATCTCGTTTCTGAGCACCGAGACTTGCGTTCCCAGCCTAAGGACGTGAATTTCACGGATCTGATAGCGGATTTCGGGCTTCCAGAAAACCGCCTCCAGGATCCCGCGGGCGGCGCTCGGAGTAATGAGAGGATAGCTAACGCGCTCAACTTTAAACTCTGGGCGCGAGAAGCACGCGTAATCGCCGAACACCTTAATTTCTACTGCCATTTGCTTCCTTAGTCTGAGACAATCAAGTCCGCCGGGTCGAGCGCCTCGTCCGAAAGTCCGCGAAGCTGATCGTACTTTCCCCACCACCGGTGCAGCCCTGGTCCCAGTTCTTCGAGCCATCCAGACGCTTTGAAGCGATCAGCTTCATAACGATACAGGTTGACCACATACGGCTGCAA
>JBAUUG010000150.1:0-18733 GCA_049582585.1 Bryobacteraceae bacterium
GGCGAACGCGGGGCAATGGTTTACGCTTTCGGCTCGACAATTTCCGCAATCCCATCGAGTGGCTGAAGCCTCGAGACTCTGGCCGGGATCTAGTCATCCAGCGCGACAAAGAAGCCCATCACATTCAGATCGCCGGGGACACTGGCACGGGTAAATCAACACTGGTCCGGCAGATCGTTTCGCAGATTGAAGCGCGCGGCGAAGTCGCGATCATCTTCGATCCGGACCGCGAGTACATTCAGGAATTCTTTTCCGAAAAGCGTGGGGATTGGGTCCTCAATCCGAAGGACGAGCGGTGTCCCTACTGGCCCATTGGTGCGGAGGCCGATGATGAAGCGGAGGCAACGCCGATCGCGATGGGCCTGTTCCCGGACGACCCGACACTGCAGCGCTTCTTCCTGACTCACACCCGTGCCATCTTTGCTTATCTGCTTGCTGCCTACAAACCCACAGTGAACGAACTTGCGTACTGGATGGCCCACCCGGAAGAGATTGACAAGCGGGTGAAGGGAACCGAGCACGCTCACACGCTGACACAGAACGCAGCGCCGCAGCGGGCGGGAATCTTAGGAAGCCTCAACGAGGCCGGCAAGCCGCTCCGGATGATGCCAACACACGCCGAAGGGCGCCGCACCTGGATCGTCCGCGAGTGGGCCAAACAAAGAAAAGGATGGATCTTCATCACCTCTACTCCCGACACGATTGACGCGCTCCGTCCGATGCAGAGCCTTTGGCTGGACATGCTGATTTTGAAGTTGCAGGCGACTGCTCCACATCCCGGCCAGCCGCGCGTGTGGATGATCCTGGATGAGCTGGCTTCGCTCAATGCGTTGCCGCAGCTCCATTCGGCGCTTACCAAGCAGCGGAAATCTGACAACCCGATCGTTCTCGGGTTCCAAGGAATGAGCCAGCTCGACGCTCTGTATGGGAAGAGAGCCGAGACCATCCTCAGCCAAGCCTATACAAATATCGTTCTTCGAACACGCGAGCCGCGGGCCGCAAAACACTTGAGCGAGCTGATTGGAAAAGCACAGCTGGAGCGAGTACGCGAGAGCAAGCCCGCGCGTTGGTTCCAGAGCCGGCATAGAACATACAGCACGGAACGGGTAGTCGATCCGGTGGTCATGGAATCCGAGATTCAAGGCCTCAACGACCTGCATGGATATTTCGTTCAACAGGACAGTATTGTCGCGATTCGGTTCAGTCCGATGCCGAAAGAGAAGCGCGCCCCAGACCTGATCGAGCGCATGATCCCAGCCCTCCAGCACCGCCCTCTCGACCCAGAAGTCTCAGACGAGGCGAAAACGGCGAAGAGCAAGTCGGCTCCTCCCAAGCGGGGCCGGAAGCACGCCGTCGACAACCAGAACAGCCTCGGCATCGAAGGACTCGGTTGACGCATGCTCGACATCTCCAAGCCGCTCACCACCGGAAAGGTCCAAAGTTATTACCGCTCTGAGTACTCTTCGCCATCGAACTCTTATTTCACGCAAGGCGGCACGCTGCGCGGCGAGTGGCATGGCCAGCTCGCGCCGGTGCTGAAGCTTTCAGGGGAAGTGACTGCACAAGCGTTTGATCGCCTGGCCGAGGGTCAGCATCCGGAAACCGGTGAGCAACTCATCAGACATCGCGACACCATCAAGACCCAGGCGGGCGAAGAGATCGGACATCGCGCCGGCTGGGACCTGACATTCAATGCCCCCAAAACCGTAAGTCTGACCGCCTTGGTAGGCGAAGACGAGCGTGTTCGCGAGGCACATAGAACCGCTGTCCGTACAGCGCTCGATGCAACCGAGAAGTATGTTCAAGCCCGTTTAGGCGGCAACAACCCGGCAGAAACCACGGGCAAGTGGATCGCGGCCACTTTCGAGCATGATACGGCCCGGCCAGTCGATGGATATCCCGCGCCGCACCTGCACACCCACGTGGTCGTTTTCAATATGACGGAAGACCGCTTCGGGCAGGCCCGTTCGCTCCAACCATACGAGCTTTTCAAGGTTCAGTCGATGTCCACGGCCATTTACCAGAACCAGCTCGAATACGAACTTCGACAGCTCGGTTATCAAATCCAACGTGGGACAAACCACGCGCCGGATATAAAAGGATACTCACCCGAATATCTGCACGCCGAGAGCCAGCGTTCCGCCGAAATCAAGCGGGCAATGGAAGATCGGGGCGCGGTCGGGCGTGAAGTTGAGAGCTTTGTAAAACACCAAAATCGCGAAGAGAAGCTGAAACTAACACCAGAGGAACTGCGGGGTCTCCATAAAAGGAGCGCCGAAGAGTTTGGGGACCAGCCCGCACGAGTGGTCCACGAGGCGTCCGACCGCCATATCAGGACGCTCTCGACTGAAAAAACGCAGGAGCGGTCCCAAGGCGCGGTGAGCTTTGCCAGGGAACGACTTTCGGAGCGGAGCGCGGTCTTTGAACACTTCGAGGTCATTCGCGACGCCCTACGGCACACCCACGGGAGAGCTCGCCTGCACGAGGTTGAAGCGGAGCTCGGCCGGCAGAAAGATCAGAGCCGGTTTTTGGAAGTTCAACATATTCGGCCCAACGCACCGGCGGCTCGATACACGACTCCGGAACTGATCCAGATCGAGCGCGAGACGATCGAACGCGTCCGAGCTGGACAGAATCAATTGCAGCCCTTGGCTGCAATTTCCTATGGCACATTGATGGCGCGGTATAGCCACGAGTTGAATGACGATCAGCGGCGCCTAGTCTATGACGCACTCGCGACACGAGATCAAACTTTCGGGATTCAAGGTGGCGCAGGTACAGGGAAAACGACGGCGCTAAGCGCGATTCGCGAGGTTGCCGAAGAGCACGGCTATAAAGCTCACGGGCTCGGTCCGACATCGCGTGCGGCCAAAAGTCTTAAAGAAGCTGGAATCGACTCTGAAACTCTGCAGGCCTATCTGACCCGAGGGCAGCAAGGCAGTGACGACACGCGACCACGGCTCTTTTTCATAGACGAATCGAGTCTCGCATCGGGTAAGCAAATGCGAGATTTTTTGCAAACTCTGCAACCGCAGGACCGCGTGCTCCTCATCGGAGACATTCGGCAACATGAATCGGTTGAAGCAGGCCGAATGTTCGCCGAGCTGCAGGATGCGGGTATGAACACCGCGAGGCTCGACAAGATCGTTCGCCAAAAGGATGAAGGCCTGCGCCAAGTCGTCGAAGCGATGGCTGCTGGCCGAATAGTCGACGGGATTGACCTGCTCACCAGTCAAGACCGGGTTCACTCCATTGAGCATCGCCAGGAACGGCTGGAAGCAATCGCGCGCGCATATGCCTCCATACCGGACGGCACGCTTGTGGTTTCTCCTGATAACAGATCCCGCAAAGATCTGAACGCAGCCATTCGTGCAGAATTACGCGAAACAGGACAATTAGGCCCAGACGTTTATCAGCTTCCCATTCTGATCAACCGTCAGGATGTGACTGGCGAGGACCGAGGAGTGGCGAGTTCCTACCACGTCGGTGACTCTGTGCGTTATCTGCGGGGCAGCGAAGCCCTCCGCCTCGAAGCCAAGAGTTATGCCACCGTGATCAACGTAGATAGCGAACAGAACCAGATCAGTGTAAAGAAAGCCGACGGCCAGGTCGTAACCTATGATCCCGAGCGGCTGAAAGGCGTCTCCATCTACGAACCTGAAATCCGTTCGTTCGCGGAAGGGGATCGCGTACAGTTCACCACGCCATGGAAAGACAAGGCCGTCAGCAACCGCGATCTGGGCACGATCACATATTTGGATGAACACGGCAATGTCCGTGTGCAGCTCGATGATTCGGAACGTACAGTTGGTTGGAACCTACGTGAGAACCAGCACCTCGATCATGCCTACGCGATGACCTCGCACTCTTCGCAAGGTGCAACAGTCGACCAGGTTTTCATTCACATCGATACATCCGACACCAAGAGCCGGGCATTGATTGACGAGACCCTGGCTTATGTGGCCACCTCCAGGCCGCGCTACGACGCTCAGATCTTTACGGACAACGAGGAGCAGCTCGCCACAGCGCTTTCGCGCAGCTATCAAAATGCAACTGCACTCGCTCCGGACGAGATCGAGAGCTACGCCGTCGGCGTGTGAGTCCCTATGTCATTCGAAACCATTCTTCCGTTTCTGCAGCCGATCGCGAGCCTCATCACCGATCCGGGTGTGTCGGAAGTGATGGTAAACGGCGATGGAGCGATTTTCATTCAGCGCTCCGGCAGACTTCAACCGGTTGACGCGAAGATCGAGCAGAAGTACCTTTCAACAGCCGTTAAGCGCATAGCGCGATCGCTCGGCGAAGACATTAGCGAATCGAAACCCTTACTGGACGCGCGGCTGCCAGATGGCTCGCGGGTAGCAGCCGCTTTTCCACCGTGCTCTCCGCACGGGGTCACTTTAACCGTTCGGAAATTTCGTCCGCATTGGTTCACCCTGGATGAACTGGTGGAAGCCGGGGCACTTCCTCGTGCCGTTGCGGATCAGCTTGCGCAAGCCGTTCGCGAACGCGAAACCATTCTCGTCAGCGGCGGCACAGATACCGGCAAAACCACCTTCACGAAAGCCTTGCTTGACCTCATCCCACAGGCGGAGCGTCTCGGCGTGATTGAAGACACGATGGAGCTGAAGATCGATCACCCGAATGTCTTTCGTTTCGAAGCGCGAAAAGAACTGCGCGACGCAGCTGGAAACATAACGACGCCAGCAGTCACCATTCGCGACTTGGTGAAAGCGACTCTCCGGCACAGGCCGGATCGGCTCATTATTGGTGAGGTCCGGGGCGGCGAAGCCTTTGACCTGTTAGACGCGCTTAACACCGGTCACTCCGGTTCCATCTCAACGCTGCACGCCAATTCCGCGAACCAAGCGCTTTCCCGTCTGGCTAGTCTCGCGCTCCGGGCCGAGATCGACATTCCGTACCGGGCAATTCAAGCAGAGATCGGGGATCTCGTCAATCTGGTGATTCACATCGAGCGGCGGGAGGGCCGCCGCTTTCTTTCTCATGTCCTTCAAATCGAGGGTTTCGATGCTGAAACCAATCTCTACAACACAACCTTTCTATACCGGGCCTAAGGGCTCTGCCCTCGCAGCGCACAAGGCCTTCTGCCCTTGCGGATTTTGGCTCCCCCTACGGTCTACCCCCAAAAAGCTCCGCTCAGAGACCTTGCCAATGCTCGCTACCCCGCTCTCGCCAGCGAGGCCTCGAGGGTGTTGGCGCAACACCCAACCACTATTAACCGAGAAAAGGAAACAGATTGTATGTACATGAATCGAGTAACGCTAGTCGTCTTTACAGGAGCTGATGCGAAGCAGATAGCCACGCAAGGCGGAAAGGAGATTACGCGTTTTTCTCTTGCAACCACGAAACGCTATAAGAGCGGGAACGAATGGAAGGACAATACGCAGTGGCACGACTGCGTTGTTTACAACGTGTCGGTGAAAGCGGCTGAGAGCATTCAGAAGGGCGATCACCTGTTGATCGAAGGCGAGCTGCAGTACCGCGAACACGAGCGCACTGTAGAAACGGCGGAAGGGCCGGTGAAAGTTCAATGGCCGAAGACCGAAGTTGTCGTTTACTCGATCGTTCGACTTGATCGCCAGGCGAAGCACGACAAAGGGGCCGCCGCGTAAGCGGCCTCTCTACTGTTATCTCGCGAGGTTCGCGATGCGGGTTACGTCTGTCTTCTGTTTCGAATGTCTTTGCGGCCGGTATATCGAGACCGAAGCGCGTACCTTAGAGTACCCATCCTGTCATCGGCAGCTCGTGATCGAGTGGGGCCGCAAAGAGGCGAAAGAGTCTGACCGCTCAGAGTTCATTGAAACTTTGAACGTGCAGTCGGCAGCGTGATGCGTTTCCAAGATCGTGGAGCCGCGCGGCGCTGGCAAAGGGCAAAATTGGCGCAGCTCTCCGCGCGGATTCGGATTGAGGAGTCGATACTGCGATCATTGCGCACGGAACGGGCGGACTTGGCGGGGCTCCACGGCCGAAAGCTGACTTCACAATTCGGGTGGGAGTCGGACGTAGAGCTGGAGTTGCTATATCGCGATGATGTGCGATTTCGGCGTGAGATCGAGGATCTTTTCATTGAAGCCGAGCTGCAGGGCACAACACCTTGGAAAAAGATCGGGTGATCGGCGAAACGTCCGGATCATTGAGCTGCGCCTCCTGAGCGAGTTACTCCTTCAGGAACTTCTTCGTAGCCTCGGAGGTGGTATGAATCTCTCCGTCGATGAGCAGGCGTCCGGTGTACGAGCCACCGGGGCTGTCGAACTCCCACGCGACCTCGTGGCCTTCCCTCGCGAGCTTGGCCCATTTTGAATCTTTGGATGCGTTCTGCTCAAGCCAGAAATGACCTTCACCATCCGTGAACGACCGCAACCGCGAATGGCCCAAGTGCTCTGTCCACGTTTTGATGTCCTGAAACTCTGACATAAGTACCTTCAGCCATTGTGACCGCCACTGGGATTGGCTTGGTTCTGTTCGAGCGCCTATGCGGTCTGCATCGACTCACTTCGCACCTTGCGCGTTATCACTCCACAAATGTGATGCGGCATGGGTGGTTCTACGCATACCAACTAATCAGCGCCCCTAATGCGTACAAACAGCTAGATCCACGTCACGTGATCGTCGCCACCATTTTGCCCAGCTACCTGCATCAGCGTTCGGCTGTGTTTGCGTCCAGAATCTATAGCAGCCGAATGGAGGCTTAACCATGAAAAATCAAAAATATTCTATTTCCCGCAGACTTCTCCAAATGGAGCCGCGCGTTCAATCGAGAGGTTGAATGGGTGGCAAATCACTTTAACTCAGATGTGACGTTTATGCACATCTTCGAGATTGCTGTCACCTGGTATGGAGCGGGTGAGGGGCCTCTGATCAATGCGGAGTGTTTCCAGCAATTTGCAACAGACGCGAAACGGCGGCTGGCGGATTACCCGATCCAACTCCCGAGCAGCCGCTATTTCGTCTATGCTCGCGCCAACTTCACAGCCTGTTCCCACCGGCCCTGCGATTTCAGAATCAGCTTGACGACTTCGCTCGCCGCACTTTGCCGGCAAGCCGGCGCGTCGTGTAGTGGCAAACGGCTTTCAGTTCGGGCGCTCCGTTGGCTACACAAATACCCAACCCTGCCCGCTTCGCCAACGGAATATCCGGCAAATCATCTCCAAAAGATCGGAACTTTCGATGGGCCGAAATTCTGAAGGGTATTGAACGACGGTCTGCCGGAATCATCAAACGCGACTAACCTCGCCGTCAATAACCGTTTCGTCTGGCATCGCTCTGAGGCGTTCACGACAGCGTGCAAAATTAGCGCAAAGTGCTGCGCAGATTCGGGTTGAGAATGCGATTTTTCGCGTACCTCAGCGCTTGGTAACCGCGACGGAGGAGATTCTTACGACCGGAGTAACGGACAAGTGCGGACGAGTTTAGTGATTGGGTTTTCGGAGTCTCGATTGGAGGTCGTACTCCAGCGGCTCGATTGCGAAGTGCGGCTTTGATGATCGCAGCTTGCGGTGCAGCCAACAACATTGGCGGACTCCTTTCTGTTTGCATAGCTCCCGTCATGCCGGCTATGCCGACCGAATGGGTTCTCAGAGGAACGTTACGAAATCACGGTTTCGCAGAGTAGCCAGAACGTAATCCCGATTATTACGGCCCGCACCGTCCACCGGACAAGGAGGATTCTGATGCTAGTTCGTGGTCCCCTGCGTTTCTCCTCTACGGCTATCGCTTGTAATTTTTCCTGTTGAGCCAGCAAGGCTTCTTCCATGTCCTCAGGCCAAGGAGGGCGCTCAGGTGCGGAATTCAAAGTTGGCATAGATTGCTCCCGATTTTGATTTCAGTTTGTAGTCAGCCTCTGACGAAGGTTAACCAAGCAGGAACGCTCTCTAGGAAGGGACGCACGAGATTTTCTCGTGCGCCCGTCCATTGAGCATGTTCGCTCTTACGCTCTGCGAGCGTTAGCTATCGACCCGCAGATTATTGGTCACGGAGAACACTCCAGGTACCGTGTTTGCCTGAACATTGGCAATGTTCCTGTCCCCATCCCGCCCAACAGCCCCCTCTAGCGTCACGTGGCCGTTCTTCACGATGATGTGGATAGCGTGGTAGCCAACAGGCGGATCGTTCGTTATCCCCGTCCACCAGGAAAGGCGACTGTGGAATATCGGCCCGGTCCGGTTAGAGGTGTACCTCTGCAATGCTGGTGTTCTGTAGATCCGGGCATATACCGCCGCTCGGATGCGGTCGTCGTTCGGCGAGAGAGGCAGCACTTCGATCTTGTTGCGTACCTTCGTTACTCCCTCAATGCGTTTGATAGCTTTTTCGGCCTCGCTCTTCAAGGTCGGCCGTGATGCCTGGCCGAAAAGAGTGACCGCACAACCATCCACACGGAATTCCAGATTGTCGAATACGCCATAGTACGGTAGCATCGCCAGCTCATGGCGGACCTGTCCGGCTATACGCGTCTCTGAATTGTGAACAAACCTCGCTGAGCTGTACTTATCGCCGCAGGTGTGTCTATCTTTCGCTTGCAGCGTACCGGGCAAAGTCGTTGCGAGCCCGAGTAGGGAAAGCAGTACAGCTGATCTCAAATATCGATACATCATGACTCTCCTATTAGCTTTGATTTCCTTCGCACTTGATAAGTGCAATCGGTGGGCCAGACGTGGCGCATTGGATTTGCTTGAAGAATCATGCGCCGGCAGATCAGTTTGCCTCCCTGGGTGCCTTAGAAAGGTCAGGGGTGCCTGTTTTGAGGCGGTGAGATACCGCTGCCCTGTTAACGGATACTGGCCCGGTTTGACCAGAGCCACGGAATCAAAGTAGCGAGCCTTTTAGAATCACGCTTGCGATGGAGAAATAAATCATCAGTCCCGTCACATCAACCAGAGTTGCCACAAACGGCGCGGAAGCACTTGCGGGATCGAGTCCAACGCGGCGTAGAGCAAATGGAAGCATCGATCCAGCAATCGTTCCAAAGAGCACGACGCCAACGAGGCTGCACGCCACAGTGGACGCTATGACAACATAATGCGGTCCGTAGGGCTTCCAGATTGCTTGCCAAAGCACGATTCGAGTCATGCCGATGACGGCGAGAACGCTTCCGAGAGCCAAACCGGTTGAGAATTCCCGGGAAATGACTCTCCACCAATCGCGCAGGCGCAGCTCGCCCAAAGCCATGGCGCGGATCACAAGCGTGGTTGCCTGAGAACCGGAGTTTCCTCCACTGCTGATAATGAGCGGGACGAAGAGCGCCAGCACAACAGCGCGGGCAATCTCCTGTTCGAAATAGCCCATGGCGGTTGCCGTCAGCATTTCGCCAACGAAGAGAATCGTGAGCCAGCCGGCTCGCTTCTTCACCATTTGCCAAAAGCGAATGTGAAGATACGGACCATCAAGCGCCTCCATACCTCCGACTTTTTGGATATCTTCACTCGCCTCTTGCTCGACCACGTCAACGATGTCATCGGCGGTGACGATGCCCCGCATTCGTCCTTGAGGGTCAAGGACGGGAATCGCGAGTAGATGATGTTTGCTGAATAGGCGGGCTACGGCCTCTTGATCCGTCTGCTCGGAGACGGAGATGAATTTCGTCCGCATAATGTCGCGGACCAGTTTGGATCGATCGGCTGCAAACAGGTCCCGAAACCCTACAACGCCGAGCAAGTGTTGCGCTTCATCGAGAGCGTAAGCATAATAGATGCTCTCCACATGGCTGGCCTGATGGCGAAGGTAACTGATTGCCTCGTCAATCGCCATATCGGGGCGCAGGCGAGCAAAACGAGGGTTCATCAATCCGCCGGCCGCGTCCTCTTTATACGCCAGAAGCGCGTTCACCTCACGGCGAGTCACGTCATCTAATTGGGCAGCGAGGCTATCGCGCTCCTCTTTTGGTGCGAGCTGAAGAACATCGGCAGCATCGTCCGGGGGGAGGAGGCGCAACCAGATTCGGCGTTCGCCAGGCAACGCCAGCAACAAACGCACCTGATCGCGACTGCTCAGCTGGAGGAAAAAGCCGTCAGCCCGGTCGCGTGGAAGACTTTCGAAAGCTTCCACGCGCTCCAAATCTGACAGATCATTCCACTCCTCGAGCAGTGCGCTATTCGTCATGGCGTCACAAAGAATACCGGTTTAAGGTCGCTATAAATTCGGACGCTGTACGAGGAGCGTGCAGCTTCCCCGTGATGATTTGACGATTGTTCAATCTTTTGCCGTAGAGCGCCTTATTCTCGTCGATATCGTCGCGGAGAGTCGCGCCGTTCAATGACACGCCCGCAAACACCCCGCGTGAACGAGACCACGACAAGATCTGTGCGGTCATTTTCGCGTCTGTCTCAGCTGAAGCATTTCGTCCTACGGGTCCTGCAGCAACATCGGCACTGGCACCTAGCGTAAATTTGCTCTGTAAAAGCCGGTGCATTCCGCTTTCATTCATGACTAACAGGACTACATCCGTTTCGGATGCGCCTATCTGCCAGCCGACGCTGCCACCCTCCATTCGCATTGCGGCAGGTGAGCTCCAGCGGCGATTCTCGTGACGGCAAGAGATAAAGCCGCGTCCATATTTCCCGCCAACTATAAAGGCAGCTTTCTTGACGCCCGGTACCACGACAATGCAATGAGCTTTATCTAAAAGGTCCTGCGGGATGCCTTTGTCGGGCGCGCTCATAATCTCTTTGAGGACTACGGTCGCGCTGTTGAGGCGATCTGAGACGGCTTCCGCGCGAGTGGTTATCGAGAAGCTGAGCATCCCGATGATGCCAGCGATTAAAGTCAACGTACGTTGTCGCATTAGTTATCTCCTGAAAGTTTGAATTCACGCTGCTCTGAGGTGCTGGAAAACTGGTGCGCCGTTATCGTTCGCTAGGTTCTCTTGGCAATGGAGGCAATAGCGCGTCCACGGAACCGCTGTCAGACGCTTCGCGGAAATGGGCTCGTCGCATTCTTCGCAGATGCCGTATTCTCCGCGCTTGAGGCGTTCCAGCGCAGCATCAATCGCCTTTATCTTTTCGTAGGCGAAGTTATTGTGCCGAATCGAGACAAACTGCTCATGGAGAATAGGTGCTTGATCCTCGACTGCGATGCGCCCGCTCTGCAGAACTTCCAAACGGCCGCGGAGCTCAGATTGAACCCGCGTCTTCTCCGCAACCAGCAGCTCCAAATACTGCTGCGCTCCGTTGCTTATAACATCTGAACTCCCGATGAGATTCTGTGACTGAAACATGATTGAAATTCCTTCCTGTGTTGGTGCAATCAAATTTGATTTCGCAAGGATAAAGTGCAATCGATGTGCCAGACGGATATACCTGCAAGTTATTGAAAGCCGGTAAACATTGTTTTTCGGGCCTTAAAGGTTTGGCTTAAAACAGGCGTCGCTGCCTGCTTTAAGGCAAACCTGCAGAACAGTGAACGCCTCTACCCAGTCCGCCGCTAACGAGAGCTGGTCTTCAATCGCAGCGGTTCCGCTAAGGGCAAATCAACTGTCAAAGGCGGGTGATCTGAGATACGATCCTCAACCGACTGATTCAGTTCGTTCATCGTGATGGGAAAATGCGGCGCGAAGCGATAGCTCTGCTGCCGAGCACGCGGATCAAGGATAAATGGCTTTACGAAGAACCAGTCCAGCTTGAAATTGCCAACCCAGCCCCCGAAATTCCTTTCGAAGGCATACGTCGCAAGGAATCCTTTGCGCCCTCGCTGGTTACTATCCGCCAACGTGCGTTGCTTGCTGTTCAGAGTTCGCTCGGTTCTCCCTCTAAAGTCAAATGCGTAGCCATCACTGAACCGGAATTTCTCGACGGACTGAAAGAGGCCGCGTTCGCGGTTTTCCCACAGGAAGGGAAAATGAAACGCTGTGGGATCAAGGTGCTGGTGAAAATAGCGAAGTGGAACAATCGCGTACTGTGGAATGCTCACGGGACTGAACCAGAAGATCGCTTGGCTTACCCAGAAACGATAATCGGTCACTCTTTTCATGATTTCGTTCCGCACGGAAGTCGGAGTTGCATCACCTCCGGACGTGTTGAGATCCCCGGCAAGCACTACCGGATTATTAATCGGTTGAATAACGCTAAGCAGAGCTTTCATCTGACGCTGACGGCATCCAGGCGCGCACCTGTTCTCCAGGTGCACAGAGACAACGGTCAATGTACCGGTGGGAAGGGCTGGCACGTCAAGATCAACGAGCAGCGCCATTCTTCCTCCCCGACGGACTTCACGCTCGATGCGCTCCAGGAATAGCTTGCGAGCAGACCACCGCTTACCTTGTTCCAATTTGGAGACCGCTTTCACTTCTTTGCCGTACCAGTCGTAGCAGACCGGAAGCCGAATGATGCGTGCCCGCTTAATCGGATAGCGGCTTAAAACCGCATTCCCATGTAAGCCGCGATATCGTGCCGGATCTACCTTCAAATCCTCTTGAAGGCGCTGTTCCTGGTTTTTGTCCGGCAGATCGATTTTCTCGATGCCTAAATCGAATATTGGGTCCACTTCAACAAACTCGACGCCGTACGTATAATTCATGTGAAGCGTGGCAGCCAAGTCACGCGAAATATCGCGGTACTCGGTCCGCTTCATCCCCAGGTCAACCTCATTCAGTACCAGAACGTCGGTGTCCTGTAACGTACGAAGTTGTGCGCGAAAAACTTCATCATCATTGCCGGCGCGGTTCTGATACCCCGAATCGTGCTGAAACTGTTCTGGGTTTGCAAGTGCCGATTCGATCAGATCAAAATTGAGGCCCCGTTCAATATTCCAAGACGCCGCGCGAACGATAGTGCCCAGACCTTGCACAGTCGGCCCATGCGGCCGGACATCGTTCCCAGCCGCATCATTTCCTATGAATGGAGTTGTCAGTATCTCGTTCAGCTTCTCCGCCAAGGAGTCTTGGGGCTTGGCTACTGTTGCAAGATTCTTGAGTTCGTCGAACGACAGGAACGGCGGTCGCGAGGCTTTCGCAATAGAACTGGATGTGTTTTGTGAAAAGGCTACCCTAGCGAGGCAAACGGCGAAGATCCATACGACCCTCAGCTTCATCGTCATAGCGTACAGCTTGATTCAGTTCGTAGCGTACATCTAAGAGATCGAGTTCACCTTGCAGCTTCCGCAGCACGGCATCGTCGATCGCATTCTCGTTGCGAAGCTTCAATGCAGCCGCAAGATGTTCATAGACGAAATCAAACTCGGCATAACAAGACGTGGGCCGCCCCGGGTTAGATGCGGCATCTAGCGGACGGCCCGTCAGTCCTGTTCGCAGAGTGAAGCATATTGCTTGTTCACAGCGAGTCTCGATGGATCGGACGAGATGATCGGTGCGAAAGCAAGTCCTCAGGCCTGAGTTGCGGCTTGCTGCGACTCGACCTCTCGTTCCGCTTCAAGCCAGTCCTCTTCCGCAGATCCGTCCGGGCGGCCTCGATGCTGCCACCGCTCGTACGCCCGAGAGGCGATGTCTGATTCTCTGAGCCGCTCCGGGCGGCCATCCGCCGAGGATTGGATTTCATCGTTTCCGTTGTGAGACTCGGGCGAGTAATTGTGTTTTGATTTGCTCATTGTAGGGTCCTTTCTTCGTAAATCATTTCTGACCATCACAGCCGTGCGCTGCAATTGTCCACCGTTGACAATGCATCCGCCCTGCCAATCGTCGCGTGACCTTTAAAAGCCCGGATGCACGCCATTTAGGGCTTCGATAAAAAAAGTAGAGGTTTGCCGCGGCTGCCGCAAAACCGCCACTGCTGTTCCCTTTCGGGCAACAAATCAGTGGCTCATCTGGGTGGCGACACTCATTTCTGTTCGATTTCTGTCGCAAGAGATCGAATCAAGCGAAAACCGCACATGGTCTTTTGATTGCACTTCATGAGTGCGACTGCAAAGGAGATTCCGTTGTCAATACGTGAACAAACCCAACAAGAGAGCACACCGCCGGCACCACACGCGGCGGATTATGCGCCTCGCGACTATTCGTTTCGTACGTCTGTGAGCATGACAGTGAAGTTGCTGATTATTGGGGGCAGCGTGTTAGCGTTCCTCTGGGTGCTGGACGTGTTGGTCGCGCCGTAACAAAAGCCATGAGTTTCACAGCCATGCAACGACCGACGCGCGTCAACCGGGATTCCGCAGGGAAGGAACGCAAAAGCGAGGTCATCTCATCGTCCGTCATTGCGCGCGATATGCAGGCGACCGGCTATGGTGAATTGCAGAAAGCCCTCGAAGAAATAGAACGGCTGAAGCAATCGAACGCGGACCTACAACGAGTGACGGCAATCGTAAGCCACGATTTACGAGAGCCCTTGCGAATGATCTGTGCCTACGCTCAGTTACTTGCCGACCGGTACGGTGGGAAGCTCGATGCTGATGCGGATGAGTTCTTGAATTTCATCACAGGTGGCGCGCACTGGATGACGCAACTCATCTTAGATCTGGTCGACTACTCAAACACCAGCACTGAGCCGAGCCGTCTGGTTACCATCGATTCTCAACAATCGCTTACTTCTGCGTTACGCAATCTCCGCATGTGTATCGTCGAGGCGGGCGCAATCATTAGACGTGACCCTCTTCCAAAAGTGCTTGCGAACGAGCAGCTTACGCTGGTGTTTCAAAACCTGATTAGCAATGCGATGAAGTATCGGGGGCAAGCGACACCAGAGATTCAGCTTTCAGCTCAGTGCGGCGATGACGGATATTGCTGCTTCTCTGTGGCAGATAACGGCATGGGGTTTGACATGGCCCACGCAGAGAAGCTTTTCAATCCCTTTTATCGCGTGCGAGGTACAGAGGAGTTCGCGGGAACAGGTATGGGTCTCGCCATTTGCCACGGAATCGTTCATCAGCTTGGCGGACGCATTTGGGTGCAGTCTGAACCAGGGAAAGGTTCGACCTTCTTTTTTTCCGTACGAGCGTCCCCGGAGGACACCCCAAGCGAACTATTTCGCTAGACATCAACGGGAGCATTTACTCAACAGCATGTTCCGTTTCTTCCTCGTCATGAGCGCTGTCACGTCTTTGAATGCCGTGCTTTTCCATACGGTAGATCAGGGCTTTGCGGCTGATGTCGAGATACTTGGCTGCGTGCGTTTGGTTCCAATTGAACTTTTCCAACGCTTTCAGGATCAGTTCCTTCTCAATCGCCTCCAGACTGATGCCTTGTGAGGGAAGATCTATGTTTAATGCGTCGACAGAAGCATGTTCCCGGCGCAGAAACGCCGGCAGATGAGAAACGGTGATCTCGTTTCCGGGAGTCAGCACAATTAAGCGCTCGATAATGTTCTCCAATTCGCGAATATTTCCGGGCCAGCGGTAGTTACTGAAGTACGGCATGAGCGAGATAGGCAGGACGAGACTCTCCCGGCCGTGCTTTTGCTTCAATTTTGAAAAGAAGTGCTCGACGAGTTGAGGGATGTCGTCGAGGCGCTCGCGAAGCGGCGGCAGTTCTAACGGGATAACCGAAAGGCGGTAATACAGATCTTCTCGAAACGTGCCGTCCTCGATCATGGCTTCGAGATCCCGGTGCGTTGCCGCGATGACGCGCACATCCACCGTGCTTGCGCTAGGTGCGCCGACTTTTTCTATTTCGCCCTGTTGAATGAGCCGCAGCAACTTGACTTGCAGCTCAAGGGGCATTTCTCCAATCTCATCGAGGAACAGAGTCCCGCCGTCAGCCGATTCCACCTTGCCTTTTCGATGGGCAACGGCGCCGGTAAAGGAGCCTTTCACGTGCCCGAACAACTCGGATTCCAGTAGATCCTTCGGTATTGCGCCGCAATTAATAGTGACGAAGGGTTTTTCGCGTCGCCTGCTATTGAAATGAACAGCTTTAGCAAGTAACTCTTTGCCCGTGCCCGTTTCACCGTGAATCAGCACCGTTGCGTCGGTCTGCGCAGCCCTGGCGGCCATGTCGAGCACGTAAAGCAATGAGCTGGATCGCCCAATGATGTTTTCAAACCCGTACTTTGCATCCAGGCTGCTCCGTAGGGAACGGTTCTCTTCGAGCAAGTGGAGATGTTCGAGAGCCCGGCGTGCAACCAAGTCCAGCTCGTCGGGATGAACAGGTTTCGTTATGTAATCGTATGCGCCTGCTTTCATTGCTTCCACGGCGCTTTCGACCGTGCCGAATGCTGTGAGCATCACGACTAAAACGTCGGGGTAATCCGCTCGTATTCGCCGCAGCAGCTCGATTCCCGACATCGCCGGCATTTTCAGATCAGTGATCACAAGATCGGGAGCTGATTTCTGAAGAATACTTAGTGCTTCGATTCCGTCACTCGCAGTTGTGGTCTTGAATCCTGCTTGTTCGAGTTGCACTTGCGTGACTCGCCTGAGGCTCTCGTCGTCGTCGACCACCAGAACGCGTTTGTCCATTCTTCTACCTTTCGCGAGAAAGAGGAATCTCCAGTGAGAATGTCATACCCTTATCAGCATTCCTAGTAGCAGTCAGAACGCCGCCTTGCCTTGCCGCGATCTGATGGGCTACGGGAAGTCCAAGGCCAGTACCCCATTCCTTCGTTGTAAAAAAAGGGTCAAATATCTTCTCGAGGTCCTGTTCGCTGATACCCGTCCCCTGATCGTGGACTTTAATCACAGCATTGCCGTCCTGACGGTGAGCCGAAAGGACGATTTCTCCTCCTTGTGGCATGGCCTGAATCGCGTTTATCGTGAGATTCAGCAGAATTTGCGTGAGCTGTTCTGAGTCGCATTCAAGGTCGGTCAGGTCCTGGGCAACTTCTTTACGGAATACGATTTGATTGTGACGAATCGCATGCTCCGAAAGAGCAATCACGGAATCCAACATGTGCTCAACTCGTATGTTCTTGAACTCGGGTTCGCGCGGCTTGGCAAAATTGAGAAAGTTCGTCAGCAATCGATTCAAGCGCCGGGATTCTTTCTGAATGATCTGCAGAAACTCAATTCTCCGGTCTTCTGATGGAGGCTCACGAAGGAGAACTGCGGCCGCACCTTCGATACTCGCCAACGGGTTGCGGATCTCGTGAGCCAATCCCGCTGACAACTGGCCGAGCGCATAGAGCCGCTCGGCTCGTTTCATGCGCTCAAAATTGTCCTGCAATTCTCCGTATACCCGTGACAACTGTTCGGCCGTCTCTTGCAAAGTTCTTTTTTGCCTCCGCTCCCGATCGGCAAGCAGGCCGGCTACTACGCCGGCCACGCAAAACAGGACTACTTCCGCACACTGATTGACGGAGTAGCTTGGATGCAGTTTCCAAGTCGCCAGAATTTGCGGCAAATACGCCAAGGCGGCCAGCACGGCTGCGGAGAGACCACCACGCCACCCAAAATACAGGCCCGCGTAAACCACCGGCACGTAGAACAGTCGCTGGATCAGATAGTGCAGTTGGACCATCGAATCGGGCGTATAGTAATGCACCATGCTGATGCCGATGGTGACAGCTATCACGCCAACCACACGCACGAGATCGTTCCGCGCCATCTTCCGAGACAATTCTTCCAGATTCTCGATTTCTACACCGCCTCAGGCTCGTCAACGCGATCGGGCGGTTCCGGTATGGAACGATCCTCGCGGCGATCAGCGAGCTCAAGAGGGTTGCGAGCTCTTTCTGCGATTCTCCCTAATGAGCGAAGAATCTGGCGCTGAAGATCTAAAACCGGCGCTCTGACGCCTATAGGCAAATCGCTGTGCTGAATATGTTCGAGGTTTAGCATGTGGACCAGCGTGCGATCCCCGGCGCCGGAAACGACCAGGTGCAGCGGTATGAAGATCCCGGACGCACGGTCGATTGCTGTCGTTTCCAGCATGACTGCTGGATTGTCGATTAGCAGAACCCGGCACGGGGGCACGTAAATCTGAAGTGCGCGCTTGACCCTCTGCGCCGCGTCAATTTCAGCAGCGATCGAAAGCTGGTCATTACGAAGGGCTCTACGGATTTGAGGCAAAACGGAATCAAACGGACTGTGAAATACGAATGCTGTTGTAGCAGCTGCGCGGCTTTCCATTTTTATAAAGTTCCCCTGATGCATTCCACTTCAGGAAGTGCAATTGACGGGCCAGTGCCATCCTTCGAGACGTGCAATCGTGACCCATTCACAAAAAGAGGAACTCGGGAGACGACGGCCTAAAAGGCCGAGCACCCGAGTTCCTTCTGAGCGCGCACAATGACCAACAAAACGGCCGCTGTGCGCTTTCACCCCCGGACAATCGCTGCTTACGATTCGGAGAGACCGATTCTCTCCTGAAGCCGATCCAGTTTTTGCTGCATACGATCGAGCTTATCCGAGGTGTCGCCGTATTCCAAGAAAGCGTCCACGGAGTCCTTCAATTCTGCGGACCGATCCGAGATAGACGTTAGGTGGTCGGCGTAAACCGGAGCGTACAGATACGAGCGGTTTTGATTCAGATGTTGAATGGCGGCTTCAGTATGAGCCGCCACGTTAGCTGCAACGGGGACGATCTCATCGGTTGCGCGCTGCTGCCACGGCGCGGTGACAGATTTAATGGCCTGTAGGCGATCCAGCCGTTCGCCAATCGCGTTGATATGTTCCCGCGCTTTGGTCAGTTGATCCGCGTGAGTCCGCCAACTTAATTGAGTCTGCCATTTGTATGATTCGAGAGTACTGGCGTCAGTCTTCAGCTTTGCGCTGAGAGATTTAATCTCCTTCAGCAGATCCTTGGCTTCGCTCTCGAAGTTCCATACCTGGCATTCCGTGACAGTAGAGTTCTTGGCGTTTACCGCTGGTGACGCAAACGCAACTGATGAAAGAG
>JBAUUG010000151.1:0-2673 GCA_049582585.1 Bryobacteraceae bacterium
CCATTCTTAATTGCATTCTCGACTGCCTCAAGCGAAGCGGCACTCCCACTCGCGCTCGAGAATATGGAGCGTTTCGGCGTTCCCAAATACATTGTGGGGTTTGTGTTACCGACCGGCTATAGTTTCAATCTCACCGGCACGACTCTTTATCTTTCCGTGGCCTCCATCTTCATCGCCCAGGCAGCGGGTATCCACATGCCTCTTGGAGCGCAGATCACCATGCTGCTGACACTCATGCTGACCAGTAAAGGCGTCGCCGGCGTGCCCAGAGCAGCGCTGGTGATGTTAGCGGGAACTGTTTCCACCTTCCATCTCCCGCCCGAGGGAATCACTTTAATTCTGGGCGTCGATGCGCTGATGGACATGGGCCGCACAAGCGTTAACGTGCTTGGCAACTGCGTAGCGGCGGCCGTGGTGAGCCGGTGGGAGCACGTGGCGCTGAGCGGTACGGGCGCAGAAGTGGAAATTGGAGCTGCTGGGGAAAGTAGGTCTATTCGCGGTCTTTGATATACGCGAATATCGGGGGCTCACTTCCGCTAACCGTCATTTCCGGCTTTTCCTGCGCAGCCTCTGTTCTCACGTATGCCAATCCAACCACTTCCCCAAGCCCAGGTGAATAAGCCGATGAAGCGATTTCAGCAACATCCTTGCCATTCGCGCTGAGCTTAGTTCCCGGCGCCACTGGGACAGTGCTCTGAATGCGGATCGGCATCAGCAACCGGTGGACCTGCCCCCGCGACCGAACCCGCTCCACGATCTCCTGGCCCAAAAAGCAGCCCTTATTCGAGTGAACAGCGTGTGTCGCCTGAGTCTCTTGGACTAGATAGCGCTCCGTGATTTCTTCCCCGTATCGAGGAATACCGGTCTCCAGACGAACAATCCGGCACTCTTCAGGCGTCGCCTGTGGAATCCCGTAGGATTCGAGCCGCTGAACGATCGTGTCCTTTTCCGCCGCATCAATGAAAACGCGGAAACCTTCCGGTCCGTCGTTTGCAACGCGAACCACAAACCCGGATTCCATACTCAGCACAGAATACTTCTTCTCGGGAACAAAAATGCCTAGCGCCGCCGCACGTTCGAGACTCTTTGGGCCTTCGATGCCGATCGCCGCCCAACGCTTAGTTTCGTCTTCGAGAACGGCATCATCCGCGATGAGGTACCGGTCTAGGTGATCGCGAAGCTTGCCCGAAGTTTCCGGCTCCGTGTCGAGCAGCAAACTATCTCCGCAATTGTAAATGCATGCATCCGCCAGAATGCGGCCTTTATCGGTCAGGAAAAAAGCGTACACGCCTTCGCCCGCAGGCAGATTTTTGATGTCGTTGGTGCTCATCGCGTGGAGCAGGCGCGCGCGATCCTCTCCAGTGACGCGTATTTTGCCGCGCGATGAGACATCCATCCATGCCACGTCCGCACGCAGAGCTTCGTAGCCGGTCATATCCTGCCATTTAGATGCAGATTGAGCATCAGAGGCCGCGTTGCGTTAGCGATCGAAGATATGCGGAGATCAGCACCACGATCAATCCGGAAATGGCCATGCTCGCCAGCCGGTGCTTACTTTCCCCGGCTATCGTCACGTCGCCATATGGGGAAGTAGCCCAGAGAATAGCCGAGGCAAGCAGGTGCGCGACGAAGAGCATTTTAATTCCGAACCAGATCTGATAAGCTTGCCCGTGCTTTGGGCCGGCATAACTGAAGAAGTTGTACAACCCGGAACCCACAATCAGCCCTAGCAATATAAACAGCGTGTTCCGATATCTCAATTGCGTTCCCGCTGCGGATTGCATTCGCAGATCTTCCGGAAGAGAGTTGAGTACCGGAACCAGCACCTGGCGAGCGTAAAACACGCCGCCCAGAAAAAAGACGACCGAGATGACGTGAATGAATCGGAAAGCAATGTGAATCCAGAGATCCGGCATTATGCGAGCAACTCCTGAACGTAAGGCTCCAAGCCCGGAGCGCACGCATAGGCGTTTCCGGCGTAGATCGTGTTTTCGCCGCCGAAGCTCGCGAACCTTCCACCGGCTTCTTCGATCAACAGCTTCAAAGGCGCCAGATCCCATGGAGACGCGTTCGGCTCAATCCAGACATCGGCCTGGCCTTGGGCAACCAGCATTGCATCGACAGATCCGCCGAGACTTCGCACCGCCCAGAAACGCTGGACCCAAGGGATAAGCCGGTCAGCGAAGCGGCTGATACCCGCCTTATTGAATCCGTTCAGCGCGAGCACGGCCTTAGCGGGATCGGAGTGATCCGACACCTGGATTCGAGAGCCATTCGCATACGCGCCTTGGCCCCGCCCGGCCCAAAGCAGGAGCCCTTGGCGCGGACTGTGGGCCGCTCCGGCTACGAGCTCTCCGTGCTCTTCGAGCGCGATCAGGACCGCCCACAGGGGAATTCCTCGGACGAAGTCTTTGGTCCCGTCAATCGGGTCGATGATCCACTTGCGGCCATTCCGGCCTTCCCGATTCGCGCCCTCTTCCCCAAGCACGCCGTCGTCCGGAAATTCACGGGCAATCTGATCGACAATCAGCTTTTCGCAGGCCCGGTCCGCAACGGTCACCGGAGATTCGTCAGCTTTGGTTTCTGCAGCGATGCCCGTCCTCTGGTAATCAATTGCCAGCGCCCCGGCCTCCTGAGCCATCAGCTTGGCAAGCTCGACTTCCCGTTCAAACG
>JBAUUG010000152.1:0-3071 GCA_049582585.1 Bryobacteraceae bacterium
GGCGGGAACTCCCGTCATCGCGCCGGCTTGCCACGATACAGGCTCTGCCGTGGCAGCGATTACCGCGCGAGATGGTACCGCCTTTCTGAGTTCTGGAACATGGTCGTTAATTGGAACGGAAATCGACGCGCCGGTGCTCACTGCCAAAGCACTGAGGTTCAATTTCACCAATGAAGGTGGCGTCAATGGGACAACTCGCCTGCTGAAAAATGTCATGGGACTCTGGATGCTGCAAGGTTGCAGAAATTGCTGGAGCGCTCAAGGTAAGAACGGGACCTACGCGGAGCTTGTGGATCTAGCGAATCGGGAACCGGCGTTTGCACACCTGGTTGATCCAGATGACGCGCTGTTTTTGCGTCCAGCGGACATGCTCGTCGCAATCGACCAATTCTGTTCCAAGACGCAACAGCCAAAACCATCGGGCGCCGGAGCGTATGTGCGATGCCTACTCGAAAGTCTCGCGATGAAGTACCGGCGGACTCTTCGCAATCTCGAAGGGATTTGTGGGCAACGCATCGAACAGGTTCGGGTCGTGGGGGGTGGCTCGAAGAATCGACTTCTGAACCAATTCACTGCCAATGCCACGGGTAGAAGGGTGCTTGCCGGACCAACGGAAGCTACCGCTCTTGGCAATATCGCGATCCAAGTCTTGGCGACTCGCGAAGCATCGTCCCTCGAAGAAGTGCGGGCAATGGTTGACCGTTCCTTTCCAACCGAGATTTTCGAACCGATCGATACCGATAGGTGGGAGCAGCACTTCCAACGATTCGAGCATTACTGCGAGATGACTCATGCATGAAATCAAAGAAACGACATACTTGAAAGACCTATGGAATGAAGACCGAGCTAGCGAACTTGGGGTTAATCAGCTGTCTCTGTTGCGCTATCGTTCGAATCTGCTGGGCGCAGATCTCCGTATTACGAACTTCGGTGGAGGTAATACCAGTTCTAAAATCGAGCTTCCGGATCCGTTCACCGGTCAGGCGACTCGCGTTCTTGCGGTAAAAGGAAGCGGCGGGGATATTGGCTCGATCACTGAATCCGGCTTCGCCCTGCTCTACTTGGATCGTCTCGAACATTTGAAGAAGCTGTATCGCGGAGAGAAGTACGAGGACGAGATGGTTGGGTATTATCCGCTCTCTGCGTTTGGAGAGAATCGTGTTGCTGCCTCGATCGATACTCCCTTACACGCATTCCTACCTTTTTCACACGTCGATCATTTGCACCCGGACTGGGCAATCGCCCTGGCGGCAAGTGCAAACGGGAAGCGCAAACTCGAGGAGTTCAACCGAGAATTCGATCGGAAAATCGTCTGGGTCCCTTGGCAGCGTCCCGGGTTCGAATTGGCGCTGCTGATCGAAGAGGCGGTGAAGGATAACCCGGGAGCGGAGGGGTTGATCCTTGGCGGCCATGGTCTGTTTACCTGGGGAACGATGCAGCGCGAGTGCTATCTCAATAGCATTCGCACCATCGATCAGATGGGCGAATTCATACAGAGGCACCGGGAGAAGAAAGGATCTCCATTTGGCGGGTTAGGAAACGCGCCGAAGCAAGATCGCAAGAATATCGCCGCTCAAATTCTTCCTACTCTGCGAGGCGCAGTTTCATCGAATCGGCGTGTCGTTGCCCACTATACCGACGACGAAGATGCGCTGACCTTCGCCGGTTCGAAATGGGGGAAGGAATTAAGCGCTCTGGGCACGAGTTGTCCGGACCATTTCCTGCGAACCCGCGTATGCCCGTGGTTCGTTGATTGGAGCCCGGAAAAAGAAGAAGTGGACGCTTTGAAGGTGCGAATTCAGAAGGATGTTACGGGTTATCGAGAAGCCTACAAAAGATATTACGAACAATGGGCAACCCCGGACTCACCCAAGCTTCGCGATTCCAATCCTTCCGTTGTTGTAATTCCAGGCCTCGGACTCTTTGGCTTCGGCAAAAACAAGAAAGAAGCCCGCATCACAACCGAGTTCTTCATCAACGCCATTCATGTGATGGCTGGAGCAAACGCACTGGAAGATGGTGAGGTTGGTCATCCGTTGCCGCAGGCCCGGACCCAAGAGCAGTCGAAACAGTTCACACAATTTCACAACTACGTTGCACTCCCGCGATCCGAGGCATTCCGTATCGAGTATTGGGCATTGGAGGAAGCTAAGCTTCAGCGCATGCCCCCTGAAGCTGAATTTGGTCGCAAGATTGCCTTGGTTATCGGCGGCGCAAGCGGTATCGGCCGTGAGGTCGCCCTGCTGCTCGGTCGCAGAGGAGCACATGTCGTGGTTGCCGATTTCGATTTGGAGGGCGCATCGAGGACAGCGACCGATGTCGGAAGATTGTCCTCCCAAGAGTTCGTGGCTGCTACAGCTGTCGATCTCAGTTCGTCGGAATCTCTGTCGGATGCGATTCGCTTCACTGTTTCTAAATTCGGGGGCGTCGATATTATCGTCAACACAGCTGCGATCTATCCTGTCCCAGAAGCCGATGGAGAGCTTTCGGACGCCCAATGGGCCAAAACCTTCCTCGTCAACGTGACCGGGAACTATCTTCTTGCTCGCCAAACCGATTCGGTCTTCAAAGAACAAAACCTGCCAGCAGCAATGGTCCTCACCAGTTCTGCGAACGCGGTTGTACCAAAAAAAGGGAGCGAAGCGTACGACACCAGCAAGGCAGCCCTAAACCATCTCATTCGGGAGCTTGCCATCAAGCTGAGCCCACACGTTCGCGTGAACGGAATAGCGCCCGCCACGGTAGTCGCCGGTTCGACGATGTTCCCTCGTGACCGCGTAATTCATTCACTGCAGAAATACAAAATTGGTTTTTCTGAATCAGAGTCTACGGAGGAACTCCGAGATAAGCTGGCCGGTTTTTACGCCCAACGGACACTAACCAAGCGACCGATTCTACCGCAGGACTGTGCTGCCGCAATCGTGTGGCTTGCGGGAGATCAGAGCGGCAAGACTACGGGACACGTCATCCCGGTGGACGGAGGCTTGTCCGAAGCCTTCCTGCGTTAAGGAGAGATCCATCGATAGGGAGGATCGTGCAGCGAATCTGCTTTATCTTGCGGGTCAAGCCGG
>JBAUUG010000153.1:0-9246 GCA_049582585.1 Bryobacteraceae bacterium
TTCGCGCAGGAAGCGCGCTTGCGGCTCGCTGGATTTGTATTGCTTGACCGGGAGGTTGAGACCCGTGACTAGAAGATGATCGGTTCGAATGCCAAGATCGATGTGGCGCTCGATAAAGAAGCTGCGCATGAGGAGTCCGGCGGCGGTAAGCAGCAGCAGCGAGAGAGCCACTTGACTGACGATGAAGACATCGCGGAGGCCGCCGCGGCGAAATCCCGTGTTGCCGCGGCTGCCGGTCTTTATGGATTCATTAGAATGTCCTTGCGAGGCAGCCAGCGCGGGCGCCAGGCCGAATATGAGCGCAGTCAGCATGGCGGTGAGAACAGTGGCTGCGAGCACCTCGTTGTTGAGACTTACTACTGCCTCGTCCGGAAACGTGAATTGAGGAAGCATGGCCAACAATCCCTTGAGGCCGGCCAAGGCGAAGACACAACCCACGGCTGCTCCCGCAAGAGCGAGCAAAACGCTTTCTACAAGTAACTGCCGGATGAGACGAAAGCGGCTGGCTCCGAGTACGAGGCGCAACGCGAATTCCCTCTCCCGCTCTGTCGCTTGAGCCAGCAGCAGATTCGCGACGTTTGCGCAGGCGATGAGCAGTAGCAGCGTTACCGACGCTACCAGCAGATAGAGAGTGGGCTTAATTTGGCCAACGACCTGATGTCCGAGCGATTCCAGTTGCACATCGAAATGTTCGGGATAGCTGGTGCGGTAGATTTTCGCAAGTTGCTTAATGAGAGCGAAGGCCTCGCCTTCGGCGGCTTTGACCTCGAGGCCAGGTTTTAGATGCCCATACATGACGAATCTTCGGGTAGCCGCATCGGGTGAAGCGCGATCGAGGGTGGCCGGCATCCAGATATCGCCTCCCCAAAGTGTGAAGCGACGCGGCATGATTCCAATCAAGGTCGTGGGCGTGTTGTTGATGAGGAAGCTCTTACCGACGATCGACCGGTCGAAGCCGAATCGTTTCACCCAGACCTTATAGCTGAGAACGAAGACGCGAGGCGCGCCTGGCGCGGCATCGCTTGGCAGAATGCCACGGCCCAGCAAGGGACTAATGCCGAGAAATTGAAAGGCATTGCCGGTGACGAGATCGGTATCGAGAGACTCGAGGGCCGTCGCATCGCCCATAAGCGAAGTTTCTTCCCAGACGCCCATCGAGCGGTCAAAAATGCGGTTCTCTTTTTGAAAATCTAGAAACTCGGGGACGGAAAACCAGTTGCGCGGAAAGGCGGCGCGGCTGCTGCGGTCGGAAATTTCTAGATCGAAGATGTGCTCACTATCGACGTACGGGAAGGGATGGAGCAGGACGCTATCGATGACGCTGAAGATGACCGTAGTGGCGCCGATTCCCAAAGCAAGCGCCAGAACAGACGTGAAGAATGCGGCGCGGTTTCGAAGGTTGGCGCGAAGACCGAATTGGAAATCCTGCAAGATCCAGCTCACGCGGATTCGTTTGCAAACAGATGACCGGAGTGTTCGATCGCAGAACGGCTGATGTACTGACGCCCTTACCCGAGCCTGCTCGAAATCGGGAATCCGCTGTTGCCGAATGGAAATGCGATGGACGGAAACGAAGATCCTGCCTAACGGCCCAGCGTAAAGTCGACTATCTCCAGTAATAAACAGCGTCCTCGGCCGTCCTGACTGATGAGAAGGGCGATTCGCCGGACGGTGGGCGCCGGCATCAGCTCCACGAGATCACTCCTATGACTCTGCCCGACACCATACTCCAGGACTTGCGGTATGGAGCCCGCATGTTATACCGCAATGCCGGGTTTACCGCTCTCGCCATCCTTGCCCTAGCGCTTGGTATCGGCGTAAACACAGCAGTTTTCACCGCATACAAGGCGCTGGTCCTCCGGCCTCTCGATGCTCGCGATCCCGGCAAAATGGTCAACCTCGCGCTGATTCGCGACTCGGGCGTCAACGAATTCAATTTCAGCTATCCCGATTATGAGACGTACAGGGATTCTATCCATTCTTTCAGTGGCCTCATCGCTTTCGGCCCCGAGCACCTGCGGCTCTCGAACGCCGGTGGCATCGTCAGCCAGCGCACTGCTGCGGCTGAATCGGGCATTGGAAGATTGGGGCTGCTGACTTCCGGAGCAGGCAATGCGGAGTTCGCCTTCACCTTCGCTGTCTCTGAAAACTACTTCAAGGTTCTCGGAGTCGCGCCCCTGCGCGGCCGTACTTTCGATTCGATAACGATTCCTGAGCTGTTGGCCTCGCCCTCGGCTCTTATCAGTGAAAATTATTGGAAGAATCGGTTTGCGGGCGATCCCGCAGTACTGGGGAAAACCATACAATTAAACGGCATTGCCGTTACGATAATCGGAATCACGCCGCGCGATTTCGTCGGCACGAGTGTGGGAGCGCCTGATTTCTGGCTTCCGCTAGGCCTCCAGCCGCTGGTTCATGCTGATGAACATTGGCTAAGCGACCGTGAAAACCTGCGTTACCGCCTGTTCGGCCGCCTCGCTCCGGGCGTCAGCATAGCCCAGGCTCAGGCCGAGGTGGCCATCCTGGGCGATCACGTCCGCAAGCTGCACGATCCCCACTCCGAGTCCGCCAAACCCGCTACGGTACTCGTCTGGCCGGGTTCCCCATTCCCGCTCCCCTTGAGGCTGTTACGCGGATTGACCTTGACCATTCTGCTGATTATGGCCGCCGCCGGCCTGGTGCTGGTTATCGCCTGCGCCAATGTTGCCAGCCTGCAACTGGCTCGCGCCAGATCCCGCCAGGATGAACTACACACGCGCTTGTCCCTTGGGGCCAGCCGGCTACGCATTATCAGGCAATTGCTGACGGAAAGTGCTCTGCTTGGCCTGGTGGCGGGCGGTCTGGCGCTCCTGTTCACTTGGGTTTTTCTGAGAGTGGCTGTGACCCTGGCCTCCGAGGCTCTGCCGACTGGGAACGGCACGCTCATTTTCAATGTGACTCCCGATCTCCAAGTCTTTGTCTATGTCTTTGCCATTTCTCTGCTCGCTGGCATCCTGTTCGGGCTTGCGCCGGCGGTTGAAAGCTCCCGCTCTGCCCTCTCCTCCTCCGTCAGAGGCACTAGCTTGTCGATTACCAGCCGTCGCATGCAAGACTTCCTTATCGCCGCGCAGGTTGCGCTTTCCCTGGTCCTCATGATCGCCGGAAGCATGTTGATTCGGAATGCTATTCACTCGCTCAAGGCGGAGACCGGCTATAACCCCAAACACGTCGTCGATGTCGATCTGCAATTTCCTGAGGGCTCGAAATACACCGACGCCCGCAAGCTTGCTCTGGTTCGCGAGCTTCGAAGGCGTCTAGGTGCGCTGCCCGGAGTGGCTGGAATCACCAGCGCCCGGCCGCCGGACGAGAACAGCTTCCGAACAGCTGCCGTCTCGCTCGATGCCGATAAGTCCTCGGCGCAAAATATACAGTCGGTCCTCCATTACACTTACGTTCAGGCGAACTACTTCCAAACCCTTGGCATTCCCCTGTTCCTCGGCTCCGGCTTTCAATCGGAAGCCGGGCAACCTGAGCACTCGGTCATTCTCAGCGAATCGGCCGCCCAACAACTCTGGCCCGGCCATAACCCCATCGGCCGCAGCCTCCGTTTGGGCGTCACCGACGAAATAGACCATCATGGCAGCGAACTTCTTGCCGACGGGCCGGCCTACCAAGTCGTTGGCGTTGCCCGCGACACGCGTGGCGTTGAGTTTGACGGCAGCGACTCCAAGCAGGTCTACCTGCCGTTGCCCCAAGACCGGCTTCCGAGTCACCCCATACTCATCAGGACCCAATCCGACCCGGCACGGGTCATAAAAGCGATTGACCCGGTAATCTCGTCGATCGATCCCGAGTTGGTGGCAACCCCTTCCACTCTTGAGGAAATGCTTCGGCAGACGCCGCCATTCATCGGTTCAACCCTGGCCGCGGCTGTTGCGTCTACTGTTGGACTGTTCGGCCTTCTGCTGGCCTCGATGGGCATCTACGGCACGGTGAGCTATATCGTGGTCCTTCGTACGCGCGAAATCGGCATCCGCATGGCTGTCGGAGCACAAAAGCGCGACGTTCTTTCGCTCATCCTGCGCGAGAGCATCCGGCCCGTGCTGGCAGGATTGCTTCTCGGAATGTTTCTCGCAGTTGGAGACTCTTACCTGCTGCGCGGTCTGCTCTATGGACACAATCCCATCGATGGCATCTCCTTCGCCGGAGTCTCGCTCTTGTTCTTGGCCATCGCTCTGCTTGCCGCTTATCCACCCTCCCGGCAAGCCATGCGCGTCGATCCCATGGTGGCTCTCCGATACGAATGAAGCACTGCGGGAGGCTGTCATCGACGATGGCTACTCGCTGCTCGCTTCCGCCTCTTCCCCATGCTTCACGATGTCGCCGCTCTGGAACAAGATCCCCTGAAGAATCGCGCGCCATCTCTCCTTCTGCCGCAGCAGAAATTCAAGATCCATTCCGAAGTGCTTGAATTCCTCGCCTTGAGCGTCCTGCATAATCGCCTTAGCGTCCTTATCCTTCTCGACCGCCAGCCGCTGTTCATACCAGTTGATCGCCTGCGCCTCCTCAGTGAGCGAAGTGATCATGCGAGCGAAAGTGCGCGTCTTTTCAGATAACTCATTCGGTGGTTCGTGGTATTGGTCAAAGCCCATGCTGTAATCCTCGCTCCCAGGCTACTTCGGCCGCTATCCACCTCCATCCAGCGCCGCCGAAACGTAAGGTCGATGAATTCGCGTCCCACCTCTTAAGGGGATGCCGCTCTTCCAAAATCGCAGCGAAGCCGGTCACGCTTTGGCCAAGCGGATGGGTTCCGGCATCGCCGATTCCGATGCTGTGGTGCTCGCTCTGCCTAGAGGCGGCGTCCCGGTCGCGTTCGAGGTGGCGCGCGCATTCCATTTGCCGCTCGATGTCTTCCTGGTTCGCAAGCTCGGCATGCCCGGTGAAGAGGAGCTGGCGCTCGGGGCAATTGCCAGCGGAGGAGTCCGCGTCTTAAATCGCGAGCTCATCGATTATTTGCGCATTCCGGAGGAAGTGCTGGAGCGCGTGACGGCAGAGGAGCAGCGGGAACTGGCAAGGCGTGAGTTGATTTACAGAGAGGGACGGCCGCCATTGCCGGTCAAAGGCCGCACCGCCATACTCGTAGACGACGGGTTGGCTACCGGCGCCAGCATGTTGGCTGCGGCAAGGGCTTTACGCCCTCAGGGCGCGCGCCGCATCGTCGTCGGAGTTCCCGTCGCCGCCCGCCAGACTTGTGACGACATCCGCGCCGATGTCGACGAGATCGTCTGCGCCGCCACTCCGCATCCCTTCGGAGCGGTCGGAATCTGGTATGAGGATTTTTCTCAGGTGAGCGATGCGGAAGTTAAGAATCTGCTCGAGGAAGCGGCCCGCGAGACACAATCGCACTTAATGAACAAATGAGTGCCGGCATCGACAAAGTAATTCGACAGGAATCGCTTCGCATTCCGCCTAGTGGAATAGTAGGCGATCTTACGATTCCCGCCCGCGCAAAGGGTATTGTCCTTTTCGCGCATGGCAGCGGAAGCAGCCGTTTCAGCTCACGAAACCGCTTCGTAGCGCGTGTGCTCGTCGAGGCTGGATTCGCGGCCTTGCTGCTGGATCTACTAACAACAGATGAGGAGAAACTGGATCTGCGCGCCGGACGCATTAGATTCGACATCGGATTGTTGGCGGAGAGGCTGATGCAGGCTACTGAATGGATCCGGGGCGATTCGGCGCTGCGCGATCTGCCAGTCGGCTGCTTTGGCGCGAGCACCGGAGGCGCAGCTGCGCTGGTCGCGGCCGCCAATCTCCCCAACCTGATCGGGGCCGTGGTTTCTCGCGGCGGCAGGCCCGATCTGGCGGCATCGGCGTTGGCTCGAGTGAGCGCGCCGACACTGCTGATTGTCGGAGAGCGGGATCCTACCGTCATCGAGCTGAATCAGGCAGCTCTCAAGCAGCTTCAATGTGAAAAGAAACTGCAAATTTTACCTTCCGCCACCCACTTGTTTGAAGAACCCGGCGCCCTCGAAGAAGTGGCGCGCTTGGCAAGTGGCTGGTTCCAGCGCTATCTGCCGCTTTCGCGGGAACTTACCGCTCATAACAGTTCTCGCACCCAAAACTGACGAAAATGCATCCAACCTAGGGGACATATGAACAAGAATTCTCAGCTGATCAACGACCGTTACGAAGCGTTGATGTTTGCCAAATCTCCCGAGGGTGCGCGGAAGGCCGGGCGCGAGCTGGTCCGGGTTGTGCTTGGCGATCAGGCTACCGCGGGCTGCTCGCTTGAAGAAGGTTTGCGGCAAGTCTGCCGTGTCTTCAGACCGTCCGCAGATGCCAAAGAGCAAGTGCGCTTTGAAAACGAATTGATCGAGCTTGCCATCTGGCCCAATGCTCAAACCATGGCGGCCTGAACGGCAGGACGTCTATCTTGGCCGAGAGCAGCGACGATCTAATTCGGCGATACCTCGAAGACGCCATTGCCGCTGAGAAGAGCTTCGAGACTCAACTCCGCGAATTTGCGGCTGAGGGCGACGATGATGAGGTTCAGAGCGCGTTCGCCTTTCACGCAGACCAGACTCGGCGGCAATACGAGCGCCTTGCTGCGCGTCTCGAGCAAATAGGCGGCGCCCTCTCCAACGGCAAAAATTCAATCGCTCAGCTTTTCGCGCGCGCCAGCCAAGTTGTCCAGTCCGGACGCGTGCCCGAAGAACGAACCGCTCATAATCTGATCTCGGCATTCAGCATCGAGAACGGAGAGTGTGCGATGTACGAGGCGCTCGCGTGCCTCGCTAACGCCGTGGGTGACGCCGAAACCGAGATGCTGGCGCGTGAAATTCAAACCGAAGAACGGAATACCGCCGAAAAGCTCGCGCGCTTTATTCCGTCTCGTTCGAAGATCGCGTTCAATATGCTAACGGTCAGCGAAGTAGATCCCGCCGTTGAGACCAGAGCGCCGGACGATCGTATCGTCTAGAATGCGAAAGAGCCTCCCCAAATACGACAAGACGAAAGCCGTAAAAGCAATCGCTAGAAAACGGGTGGGGAGTCCGCCCGCTGCCCGCGTGCTGGATGAAAAACCGATTCGCTCCAAGCCAAAGCACAAAACTGCCTGGATTCTAGACGAATGAACCTCACCCCCGAACAAGTCCGCTACGTCGCAGATCTGGCGAATCTTCGGCTGACCGACGAGGAAGTCGAGCGCATGTCCCGTGACTTGGGTCAGATCCTCGCCCATATCGAGCAGTTGAATGAGTTAGACACCGCCGACGTTCCGCCCATGGCTCAGGTCTTGTTCGACGCGGACGAGACCGCGACCCTGCGCGAAGACGTTCCACATACCCCGCTCGCGAATCAAGAAGCGCTGGCAAATGCGGTCGCGAGCGGCGCTGGCTATTTCAAGGTTCCCAAGGTGATTGAGCGATGAGCCTGCCGGAGATTTCTTCTCTGTCCGTCTCCGCCATTCGCGAAGGGCTTCTCAACCGAACCTTCTCCGCGGCCGAGCTCGCGGACGCCGCGCTCTCCTTCGCGCAAAAAGGCAATCGCGATACCAACGCATTCCTCACCTTCTCGCCTGAGCGTGCTCTGAAGAGCGCTGCGAAAGTTGACACGCAAATCGCAAAGGGCGAGTACGCGGGGGCGCTCGCGGGCGTACCTCTGGCCGTAAAAGATGTAATCGTTACGAAGGATTTACGGACCACTTGCGGCTCCCGTATTCTCGAGCATTACATTCCTCCTTACGACGCCACTGCGGTTTTTCGCCTGGAGAGCGAAGGCGCGATTCTCATCGGCAAAACCAATTGCGACGAGTTCGCCATGGGTTCTTCCAATGAAAACTCCGCTTTCGGGCCGGTCCGCAATCCCAAGGCGCTCGATCGTGTTCCCGGCGGGTCCAGCGGAGGATCGGCCGCAGCCGTTGCACAGGGGACTGCGGTGGTCTCGATCGGCTCCGATACCGGCGGTTCCATTCGCCAACCCGCGAGCTTCTGCGGAGTGGTTGGCGTGACCCCCACCTATGGCCGCGTCTCGCGTTACGGCTTGGCCGCGTTCGCCAGCTCGCTCGATCATATCGGGCCTTTCGCCCGCAACGTCGAGGATGCCGCCACGGTTCTTCGCGCCATGGCTGGACGCGACGATCTCGATTCCACTTCAGCCTTTGCCGTAGTCGACGATTACCACGCAATCATGAGGCATCCCGTTCGAGGCCTCAAATTGGGGTTGCCCAAAGAATACTTCGACGGGCTAGGCTCGGAAACAGGCGCAATCATCCAGGCCGCCGTCAACCGGTTCCGCAGCCTGGGCTGCGACGTGCGTGAGATCGGCCTGCCGCATACCAAATATGCGCTGTCCTGCTACTACATCGTTGCGACGGCGGAAGCGAGCTCGAACCTGGCTCGCTACGATGGCGTCCGCTATACCAGCCGGACCGAAGGCGCGACCCTTTCCGAGATGTACCGCAATACGCGTGGCTGCGGCTTCGGCGCGGAGGTGAAGCGGCGCATCATGCTCGGCACTTATGTCCTGAGCGCCGGCTATTACGAGGCGTACTATCGCAAGGCGCAACAAGTCAGAACGCTCATCGCGCAAGATTTCAGCCGAGCTTTTGAAGACGTCGATGCCATCCTCGCTCCCGTATCTCCCTTTCCCGCCTTCAAAATCGGCGAAAAACTCGATGATCCGCTCGCCATGTATTTGTCGGACATCTACACTCTCACTGGCGATCTTTCGGGAGTGCCCTGCATGAGCGTTCCATGCGGTGAATCGGCCGAAGGATTGCCAGTCGGCCTCCAAATCTTCGCCAGACACTTCGATGAAGCGACCATGTTCCGCATTGCTTATAACTACGAGCAATCGGCGATGCGTTGACACGGGCGCCCGTTGCTGAACCGCGCGCGTGAGCAAGGGGCTCGGGGTCTGACGGCTCGTACTAGCCGCTAAAGCACCTGCAGTAAATTCCGCTCCCTCAGGCCAACTTCACTCGCTCCGCCGATCTCGACATCCACCATGTGATTCGGTTCCCGCTTCTCTGCCAGTTCCACTTTCAGGAAGTTCGTCGTCAACGCGATACCTCGTTGCTCGAGCGTTACGGCCGATAACCTCGCGCCAATCATCCGCCGCCTGAATTCCAGGTTCTTGCGATCGGACAGCCCGCGCAAAACGCGAGTGCGCTCCCGTCGAAGTTCAACCGGCACGGGATCGCCCCCTTCCGCTGCCGTCGTGCCCGGCCGCTCCGAATACGTGAACACATGCAAATAAGTAAATGGC
>JBAUUG010000154.1:0-21769 GCA_049582585.1 Bryobacteraceae bacterium
CAAGTTGTCGAGCGTCTGATTTGGAACGCCTGCGAAGCCGCCGGGAAAGCGCTCTCGAAACAGATCCCGCGCATCACCTATGAACAGGCGATGCGTTCTTACGGCAGCGACAAGCCGGACTTGCGAATTCCGCCTTTTCACTGTGTCGAAGATCTTTTCCCCGAGGCCGCCCTGGCCGACAAAGGCATGCCGCTGGTCGCGATTCATATTCCGAAAACAGGGCAGCTGAGCCGCAAAGAACGCGATGACATAAAAACCTTCGGCCAGGAGCGCGGGCTTCGCGTTTTTGACGACGTCAAACGGCTGGAGCGCGACTTTGCGGGACCAATGGCTAAAGTCCGCGAGCGAATAAATCCTACCCAAGACGATCTGCTGATTCTGGCGGCCTCGTCGCGTGAAAGGACAGGCGCACTGCCGGAGCACGCAATGTTGCAAGCTTGCGGGCAGCTCCGCTCGTCCATCGCTCAGAAATACGCCGAGCGCCATAAACTTCTCGATCCAGAGACCTTCAAGTTCCTCTGGGTAATTGAATTTCCTATGTTTGAGTGGGATGAACACGAGCAGCGTTGGAATGCAGCGCATCACCCGTTTACGTCGGTTCACGATAGGGATCTCGACAAGCTGACGACCGATCCCGCGCATTGCCGCGCGAAATCGTACGACCTCGTCCTGAACGGCATCGAGCTCGGATCCGGCTCCATTCGTATTCACCGCCGGGATGTGCAATCGAAGGTATTTGCCGCTCTCGGTTTCAATGAGGACGAAGCCAAGCGCCGCTTCGGATTTCTGCTCGAAGCGCTGGAGTATGGAGCACCACCGCACGGCGGCATGGCGCTCGGCCTGGACCGGCTGGTGATGATACTAGCCGGCGAGGAATCGGTTCGCGAAGTGATCGCGTTCCCCAAAACGGCGAAAGCGACTGACCTGATGTGCGACGCGCCCTCGCCTGTTCCCGAGCGCCAGCTCCGCGAACTCGGAATTCGCGTAAACTGAATCCAGATGGCAACCGCAACTCAGATCTCAGTGGAAGAGTACTTGAGAACTGTGTATCGCCCCGATTGCGATTACCTCGACGGCGTCGTGGAGGAGAGAAATTTGGGCGAGCGGGATCACGCTTGGATGCAGGGGAAGCTGGTGACGTTTTTCATGAGTCGCTTCCGGGAAACGGGAATAGCTGCGCTTCCCGAATGGCGGTTCCAAGTGAAGCCCACCCGATTCCGCATCCCTGACGTAACCGTGACGCGGGGAAAGCCCGACGAACAAATACTGACCAACCACCCGCTGCTGTGCATCGAGATTCTTTCGACGGAAGACACCGTTTCGCGCGCGAACGCTCGAATCAAGGACTATCTGGATTTCGGTGTCCCCGTTGTTTGGCTAATCGACCCGGCTGAGCGGCGAGTCTGGATTTATCGCCCCACGGGAATGGAAGAGGCAACTGGTGAGTCAGTGAAGCTCGATGACACAACGATCGAGGTGCCCTTCTCTGCAATCTTCGATTAAACCATGCCACGAGTGCGCGCGATCGGCGGCATTTTTCAAATCAGGCCTTGATCGGCTTATCAACTGCTTTCCAGCTCTTCTCGTCCCAATACTTCACCCGGCCTTCCCGATAGGATTCCACCGAAAGGCTGATGAGGATCTGCGCGTGCGCAGCGGTTTCGACATCCAGGTGCGGCTTCTCGCGGGTGCGCATGCACTTTAAGAAGTTCCCGATGTGCGCCTGCATCATGTCGTATTGTTCAACCGGGATTCTAATCTCCTCCGCTCCGAACTTGTAATCGGGGAACGGGCCTCGCGGCGGCCGTGTCTCGCTGCCCGGCTGCTCGGGAGGACGGACCAACTCGGGACGCACGACGATATCGGGGGTGGAAGATTCAAACATCCCGTGTTCCACCATGATGATGGTTCCTTCGTGTCCGCGGATCAGGCCGGGAATGTGCTGCGAATTCGCCATGGACGAGCTCAGCACCAGGGAATGCCCTTCAGGATATTCCGCGAGAAGATGATAAGTATCGGGCACTTCGCGATCGTTCGTAAAAACGTACTTGCCCCCCGAGGCCATCACTTTGGACGGGTACTGCGGCTTGTCCCAGCAGATGTTCAGAGGAGCTACGACATGGAAGAACAGGTCAGTGGCGATACCACCCGAATAATCCCAATACTTCCTAAAGCGGAAGAAGCGATCAGCATCCCAGGGCCGTGACGGCGCCGGACCGAGCCAGGTCTTCCAATCGATGTAGTTGTCACCTTTTCCATCCGGTCCCGCCCCTGGATCGATGGGCCAGTTCCACTCGCCTTCAATCGAGTTCCGATGATACGACCCCTGGCTCATGATCATCTTGCCGATCATCCCGTCGGCGATCGCCTTCTTCGCCTTCCACCACTGATCTGCCGATGTGGTCTGCGAGCCTACCTGCATGACACGCTTGCTTTCACGCACCGTGTCGACCAATTGCTTCACCTCTTTGATGGTGTGGCACATCGGCTTCTCGCAGTAAACGTCTTTACCCTGATCCATGGCGTCCAGAGCGATTCGCGCATGCCAATGATCGGGCGTGGCTACAATTACGGCATCGACGTCAGGAAGGGCAAGCAGCTCGCGGTAATCCGAGAAGCCTTTCGCGCTGTACTTTTCTGCTTCTTCGCGCTTGCGCTTCTCGTAAACGTCGCATACGGCAATGATCTGGCAAGCGTTGGCATTATCTTTGCCATACCGGGTGAATGAGCGTGCGTCATCGCTCCCGCGGCCGCCGCAACCGATCAGTCCGACGTTGATACGATCATTCGCGCCCAGCACGCGGGAAGGGTTCATTTTGTTGTTCGCCTTCGCCAAGGCGTGGCTCGCGAGCGCCACTCCGGCGCCTAGGCTGCCGGTGCGTTTGAGGAAATCGCGACGGTCAAATTCTGCAGACATCAGTCGTTCCTTTCAGACCGCAGTTTACTCTAATCAGTTTGAAGGAGCGATGATAACAACTCAGAAGTGATGTCGTCGTGAGAGGCAGCCGCAATTAAGTTCCCGCGGCGAAGAACCAGAACCTGCGGCGATTCGTGCTGGACACCGGTCTGCTGCGCAACGTATCGAGCGAGATCTCTGCGTTGTCGAACGGAGATGAGATAGACGCGCGCATGCGGGTGCGCCGTCAAGAACCGAACCACTTGGGCGTGAGCCATCCAGCTTATGACACATGCCGGACTGTGCTTGAATACGATGACCAGATCGTGGCCCAGCAACGCATCGAAGTCCTCAGTCGAAGCCAGTTCAGGGATATCATGCGCAGCTTTGGCCCCCCACCGGAACATACCTCCAGTTAAGCACGCGATCTTTATAGATACGGAGCAGGCAAACCGAGCTTCGCCCGATGTTCCCGCATGGCCCATTGCTGGTGCGTGCGCACGTGCAATTCGCTGCGAGGCTGGGCGGTGCAGAGAAGCACAAATCCGGCTCGTTTGTCCTCCGGATAAAACGAGTTGGCGCTGCTTTGATCAACCGCGCCGCTCAACAACCTTCCCGCGCAAGTGAGGCACCTGCCTTGATGGCAGATGGAGGGAAGCAAGGTTCCGTTCCGTGCGGCCGCATTCCAAACGAACTCATCCCGATGGCAAACAAAAGACCGTTGGCCTTCCGGCGTCTCAAGCACAACCAGGAATCCTTCACCATTCTCCATGCGGCTGCACGGCGTGGCGCCCGATCAATTCCTAAGGATTGTAAAAGGGGCGGTTCTTGCTGTAGGGAGCTTCGCCAGGCTCGCCTCGGCGGAAGTGACCCGACGGGATCGACTTGCCATCGCGCTCGTGGGCCAGCAGCTCGATGAACCAGGCCTCGTGCTCAATCTCCTCATTGAGAATGCGCGACGCCAAATCGTAGGTCCGAGGATCCTTTCCGAACGTCATATCGCAAACAGCGCTCCAACTGCGAATCGCGCAGCGCTCCGCTTCGAGCAGCACCGTCAGAATATTCACCACGGTGGGGGGGTTGGGCAGCTTGGCCGCTTCACAGCCAGCCTGATTGTGAAAGGCCGGCAGATCGTTCGGAAGTTCGCCGCCGAGCTCGTAGATACGGGGCACGATCAATTCCCAATGCGCGCGATCCTCCAGCCGCGCGTCCTCGCAAATCTCTTTGTAGTCTTCATATCCAGCCAGGTGCATGCGCAGAATCGTGTAGTAGTAATAGGTGCTCGCAAACTCCGCTGCTGCGTTTGCGATGAGCATCTTAATCAACTTCTCGACGTCCACCCCACGCGCGCGGATCACTTCTACTCCGACGCGTTGAGTGACGTCGCCGTGTGCTACCGGTTTATCAGCCATAGTTTCTCCTTTCCTAAACTAGACTACCGCTGGCCTTCAAGGTTGCTGTTAAGCTCATGGTTCATGCGCTGGGGCTCCGCTCTAATCTGCATCGTGCAGGCTGTTTCGCTTTACGCGCTGGATGTCAAGTCTCTGCCGAAACCCACCGGCTACGTCAGCGATCTCGCCCACGTGCTAAGCGCGGAAGACAAGGAAACGCTCGAGGCTTTCTGCACGCAGGTGGAGCAGCAGCTCGGGGTTCAATTCGCGCTGGTGACCGTCGACACCCTCGATGATCGGCCCATCCGAGACTTCGCGATCGAGCTCTCGCGCAAATGGGGCGTGGGCGATCGAAAGAGCAATCAGGGAGTGCTGCTGTTGCTGGCAGTCAAAGACCATAAGGATGACATTGAGACCGGCCGCGGCATCGAGCCGTATATCACGGATGGTTTTGCCGGAAGCACCCTGCGTTCGATGCGTCCCGAACTTGCCAACAACCAGTACGGGGGTGCCTTACTTACTGCCGCTCGGAGCATGGCGGACCAGATTGCAAGCGGCAAAGGCGTCTCCTTCTCGGCTAACGTTCCGCAACCTGAGGAGCGGCCTGAAAGAGCCGGACGGAGCAGAGGCGGAATTCCCGGGCCGCTTCTCATTCTCGGTATCTTTGTATTGATCTGGCTTCTGAGCCGCGGTGGACGCCGCGGGGGCGGTGGGTTCCTCACAGGAATGCTGTTAGGGAACCTTCTAGGCGGCGGCCGCGGTGGAGGAGGCTGGGGCGGAGGCGGGTTCGGCGGCGGCTCGGGTGGGAGCGGAGGATTTGGAGGATTCGGCGGCGGTGATTTCGGCGGTGGCGGAGCAAGCAGTAACTGGTAGAGGGAAATAGGTTTGGAAAAGAAACTTTCAGATCTGGTCGAGCGGCTCAAAACGACATTCGGCGACCGTCTCATATCCGCGATCCTGTACGGTTCCGCGGCCATGGACGATTGGCATGAGCACAGCTCCGACCTGAACGTGCTGTGCGTTCTGAGCCGCTTGACGCGCCAGGAACTCGCGGAATCGGAGCCTGTTTTTCGCTGGTGGCGCGAACAAGGCAACCCGCCGCCCCTGCTTCTCACCACGGAAGAAGTTCGCAGCTCCACCGATTGCTTTCCGATGGAATTTCACGACATGCAGGAGCACCGGCGCGTGCTTCACGGAACGGACGTGATCCTCGGTTTGGAAATCGATCGCTCGTTTTACCGCGCTCAAGTGGAGCACGAACTGCGCGCAAAACAGATTCGATTGCGCCAAAAGGCCGCCGAGGTTCTCTCGAAGCCGGATCGCTTGCTGAGCCTAATGACCGACTCCATTTCCACGTTCTGCGTTCTGGGACGGCACGCCTTAATCTTGAGCGGCCACGAGCCGCGATGGAAGAAAAGAGAAATCGTTGCTGCGCTGGAACACGCGATGGGGACGCCGCTGCCCGGCGCGAATGCGATACTGGCGGTTCGTGCAGCCGGCAAGCGCGACGCAAAGTCCGATTCTGTTTCTTTGTTTGAGACATACCTGGGCGAAATGGGCCGTTTGGTCGAGTTTGTCGATGCGCTTGACCGGTGAGCATGGGGCAAACGTAAGATAGGAGCAAAGAGCAATGAAAGGCGCGCTGATTGTCCTCGGAATTGTAGTGCTGGTGGGCTTGATATTCGGGAGCCAGTTAATGGGGGAGCGTAACCAGTTCGTCAGCGAGAAGAACGATATCGATGCGCGGTGGGCGCAAGTCGATAACGACATGAAACGGCGAGCCGATTTGATTCCTAATTTAGTCGAGACGGTGAAGGGCTATGCCAAACAGGAGCAAACCGTGATTGGAGAAGTCGCCAATGCCCGCGCGGCTCTGTTGGGGGCGCACAGCAAGCAGGATGAAATCAGCGCGAATAACCAGCTCAGCGGCGCCATTGGCCGTCTGCTGGTACTGCAGGAGAATTATCCTCAGCTCAAATCGAACGAAAATTTTCTTCGCCTGCAGGACGAATTGGCCGGCACCGAGAATCGAATCGCGGTCGATCGCCGCGACTACAATGAGGCGATTAAGAAATACAATACGGACGTGGAGCTATTCCCGAAGAATATCGCCGCTTCCATGTTCGGGTATCAACGCGACGATGCATACTTCAAGACCATCGAGGAAGAGAAGAAGGTTCCACAAGTGAAGTTTTGAATCGCGGGAACAAGCTATTCGTCTTCCGGCGCTTCGGTCCACTCCGGAGTTTGCTGCGCATATCGCCTCAACACCGAAAGCGAGCCGCTGCTGGTGAAACCGGCGGTTCGTAGTCTCCGGTAAGCGTTCGCGAGATTCTTCTCTTGGTTGAGGAACGCGGTAAGATCTTTTCCGCGATACTTCTTCTCTAAGAAGCGCTGTATGAGATCCTGTTCGTCCGTATCCGCGAAGGCCTTTTGAACTGCTAGCTCGGCAATCAGCGGAGCGATGCGCTTGGACCGCAGATCGCGCAAGACGCGAAAGCGCCCGAATCCCCGGTTTTCGAGACGCCCCGCGGCGAATGCCTCGGAAAACTTCTGGTCGTCGGCGAAGCCATATTCACGGAGCTTTGCCATGGCGGCATCTACATCATCTGAAGATTCCGCCCGCTGAGCGAGCTTCTGCCGCAACTCGCCAGCCGAATGCGGGCGGCTGCCCAGCGCGCGTAAGGCGTAGTTCCACAGAGCCTCCCGACTGAGCTTCTTCGGCTTGCGGCCTGTGGCCATCTTGCTCAAACGACGGCCTGTGTCCATCTTGCTCAAACGACGGCCTGTGGCCATCTTGCTGAAACGTTTGTTACTGTACCATGCTCTACAAAATGTAAACAGCGAGTGGAAGACTACCACAACGCCAGAACAATAGGTAAGGAGATTGAGATGGAGGAAAAAAGCGGATTTGGGTATTTTCTGCTGGGACTCGGCATTGGAGTCGCGGCTGGAATACTGTGGGCCCCGCGGACGGGCGAAGAGACTCGGCAATTGCTCGCGGAGAAGGCCGGAGAAGGCGCAGATTATATGAAGAATCGGGCGCAGGAAGGGGCGGATTACGTCCGGCAGCGCAGCGACGATTTGAAGCAATCCGCATCAGACCTTTATGAAAAGGGCCGGACTACCGTGGCCCGTCAAAAGGACACTCTCAACGCTGCAGTGGAAGCCGGGAAGCAGGCCTATCGCGAGGCTGTTAGCGACGTGAAAACCGCGACCGCGGGATTGACGGGCGGAAACACTGGAACCACTGGGGGCAACGTCTAGCGGATCTTGAGTTGAGTCAGGATATGCGCTGACATGGACCAAAACACGCTTCTCACAATTTTCGTAGCATGCGCCGCGCTCGCTATGATCATTCAGGCCGCAATGCTCATAGGTCTGTTCGTTGTGGCGCGCAAGCTCCAAGCGCAAGTAGCTCCGATCATCCCCAAGGTGGAGGGTATTGTAGCTGTCACGCGGCGCACCGCTGAGAGCGTCGAGAAGTACGTTGATAAGATTGGCGGCACAACCAGCGCTATCCTGGACGTCACTAAACAGCAGCTCGCCAAGATTGACGAATTGATCACGGACGCGAGTACCCGGGCCAAGGTGCAGATGGAGCGCGCTGAGATGGTTTTGGACGACAGCATGAACCGTGTACAGGAAACCGTCTCGGTGGTTCAATCAGGCGTGTTACGGCCCATTCGCGAAGTGTACGGTGTTGCGGCCGGGATTCGGACGGCGCTCTCACACCTGGGGCGCGGTCGGCGCCCGACAGTGGATCACGCAACTTCTGACGAGGAGATGTTCATCTAGGCGCCATTCAGTCTTAGATACTCCAGTTCTGGAATTAGAGCAAACCGCTTCTGGACGGACCGGATAGATTCTCCGATCTGCTGAGCAGAACGGGATCGCCAATTAGACCTTTCCGAGACAAGGCGCAGATAGCCGATCTTCTCCGGGTCAATCTGCATGATTTGGCAGCACGTTGCATCCACGCTGGGAGGATGCGCGCCCGCAATTATTGCGCCCGGGTGAACGGCTGCCCCCAGAATCGGGCCGTTTCCTTCCATGGCTTCGATTGCATCCACCAGGCAGAACTGATTGGGAAACAGATTATGCAGATCCGCGATGCACTCGTGGATGCCGGCCCAGTGCAAGACATTCTTAGGCCACCCATAGACCGCGCCCGGCACTAACCCGAAGAGGTTTTTCATCGAGAGCGTGGCTCCCGTCCAATGATGAGTTTTCATCTTTGGAAGAGACACCAGCAGATCGCAAGCTAGCACCGTGTGCGGAAGGTAGAGTTCGGATAAAGATGAGAATGGGTTGCGGAGTTGGACAGGGCTCACTTCGTCGAGGTTGAGATCTGTAAAGGTGTCCTCAAATCGAGGAATGGCGTTGAAGTATCCTGCGGCCGACGCCAAATCCAAAGTTGTCCGACGGTGACCGGGCCCTTCCGCGATTCGCACTTCCTTTGCCTTCAACGACCGGAACGCGTCAGCTGCGGCGGCGACAAATAGCGGATGGGTATTGATGGGATTGTAAGAGCTGAACTCAACCAGGTTCGGTTTCAGGAGGACCCTTTTACCTGCCACGGGGACGCGATGCTCGACCAGAATGCTCCGCATGAGAGCTGAGAGGTCCGACGAATAGGCGGCGGCGCGAGTGATGGAGACCCGAGCCTTCGCTTCCGGATTTGACCTTGAGCACGCGAGTGCGAATCCAAAACAGCCGAAAAAAAAATAGCGCCTATTCATGTCTCTAATGGCAAAAACTTGTTTCCGGCAGTTCGTCCGGCCAGAGCTAACAGCCTGAGAGATAGATCGCGTGTCGTACGGCAGGGCAGGAGGCTCGCGGCATTCAAGGGGTCGAAGTTGATTCCTTGATTTATAAGCCCCAACTGAAGCCACGACTGCGCTTCCATTGAACCGGGGCAGCGCAGAAGGGCCTGGGCGCGTTTCACCGAGACGTTCAGTTCCCAATTCGGGGCACGATCCAGGGCAAGCAGCGCCATTCCGGTCATTTCCGGGTATGAGCCGGCGTTCTCGCTTCGATATTTCGAGCCGCCGTGGTTCCAGCCGCCGTCCCGGCAGCGTCTTGACAGGATGTATTCTCGGGCTTCCCTGACGCGTGATTTCAGGCCTTCGCCATTGTTATTTCGAGCTGCGTTTTTTCGAGCTGCCTCGCACAACGCAAGGACAGATGCCGCGGTGGGACCGATCCATGCAGCGGTGCCGGGGAACCAGGGAGAGCCTCCACTCGGCTGGATGACGACCGGCATTCCGCGCAGGCGGTATGCAAGCCGCTCGATGACACCAAGTTGAGGTTGGGATTGATTGACTAGCCAGTGAACCGCATTGGAGAACTGCTGCGATGCCGATTCGGTATCGGACAAGGCGAGAGCGGCGAGGCTAGTGACCCACGTGCTTACCGGGACCGAGGGCTTAGGGGGCCAGCCGCCGTCAGTTCGCTGGGTACTGATAAGCCATGCACGCCCGCGCTCAGCGGCGGTCGATGTAAGGTGGCCCGCTGTAATGCGGCCCGCTTGAAGAGCCAAGAGAGCGAAGGCGGTGGGCTCGGTCCAAGAACTACCGTTTCCATATCCCCAACCGCCATCGGGATTCTGCGCGTTCAGAAGCTGGCGCTGAAGTTCATCGCCTTCAGCCATACCGCCTCCGCGCCTATACCTCCGTTTTACGTTTGCGCCGGCGCTTCATGTAAAACACTAACAAGGTCCCTGCCCCGATCCAGATGATCCCCTGAATTACCATACCGTCCATCTCTTTTCTCCTTTTCTAAAACACTGGCCTCTTTGAGGAAGTGCTCAAGACGCGACTATTCGCAGCTCCTGACATGATTCACATCGACAGTTCGGGCGGGCTTCATTAGATGGAATCTCTAATGACCGATGGTATTCATCAGCGGGAAGAGGTTATTGATCAGCTGCAAAATGCCTGGTCCGGCGGTTACGACCAACAAAGACGGGAGGCAGAAAAAGAAGATCGGAAACACCAGCTTGACACCCACCTTTCCCGCCCGTTCTTCGGCCTCCTGGCGCCGCCGGATACGGAGAAATTCCGATTGCGTCCGCAGCGCTTCGCCGACGCTGGTGCCGAATCGATCGGTCTGAATGAGGATGGCGACGAGCTTCTTGGTTTCCTCTTCTCCGGTTCGACGGCCGAGATTCCTCAAAGAATCCGCCCGGCTCTTTCCCGCCATGATCTCCATGTTCACCATGGAGAGCTCTTCGGCGATGGCGCGATGCACGTGTTTGAGCTCGCGGCTGACATTCACTATGGATTGATCGAGTCCGCATCCGGCCTCCGTGCAAACCACCATGAGATCCAAAACATCGGGAAGGGAAAAACGTATCTGCTCCTGGCGGCGCTTCGCGAATCGGCCGACTATGAAGGCCGGCAGGAAGTAACCCATTCCGCCCGCCGCGATCGGCGAGACGACCCGCAGCATGGGGTTTTTCAGATGCCCCCGAAACAGCAGCGCAATTAGCACGAGCACGGTTGCCAGAGCGATTTTGCTGCCATAGTAGACCGCCACAGCGGAGCTGGAGCGGAAGCCGGCGGCGATCAACTGGTCTCTCGTAGCCGAAGCGTCTTGAGGCGAAATCGGGAGCAAATTGCCAACCGGCGCGAGCAGCTGCGCGAACGAAAAGCCCGATTGCGGCCTGCGTTCCGAGAGGCGTGACGGAATGGCGTCGGAGGTGGTCGTCGCCAGCTGGTCAAGGAGCCTCGACGGCTTTACGTAGTGCACGTAGCCGAAAGCCGACACGACTCCGGCCAGCAAAAGAAATAAGACCGCAGAAAGCAGAATGCCCATGGTTAGACCTTTATGTTGACGATTTTCTTGATCACGAAATAGCCGATCACCTGCCCGATACACGCGCCATAAATCAGCATCCGGCCGATCTTGTCGGCCGCCAGGTCAGTCAAATATCGCGGGCTGAGAATCATCATGAACACGGTGACGCCGACCGGCATTAAAACCAGAACCATGCCGGTGATGCGGCCGTGAGCGCTGACGGCCTTCACTTGGCCCTTAAGCCGGAACCGCTCGCGGATGACATGCGCGAGCTTAGTCAGAATTTCGCCTAGGTTTCCGCCGGTCTCCTGCTGGAGGAGCACGGAGGACGCGAAGAACCGGACATCGATCAGAGGCATCAGATTGACGAGCTTCGCAAGCGCTACTTCGAGTGAGGACCCTAGCTGCAGCTCGTTCGATACTCTGCGGAACGCGGAGCCCAACGGATCGGGTGAATCCGTGCCGAGCATCTCGAGCGCGATGGTGAAGCCATGCCCCGCGCGCATGGATCTCGAGAGGAAATCCAGCGCTTCCGGGAACTGCTCTTCGAACGCGCGTATGGTCTTCCTGCGTTTTCTCAGGACTAGAAACAACGGCGCTATGCCGCCTAATCCGGCGAGGACCGCCGAGGCCAATTCGGGATAACCCCCGGGATGAAACTTGAAGCCAAGCAGAGCGCCGGCGGCGCTGGCCACGCAAGAGATGGTAATCAGTTTGCTGCTGCTCCAACTTTTGCCGGATTGTTCCAGAATAAGATCGAGACGGCTCATGAACCGGAAGCCGCGGAGGAGCTTGCCGAGGGAATCTTCCACCTTAGCGGGACGGACGAGCTGAGAACTGCGCTGTTCGGCCGGCGTCTCTTCGGCCTTATTCAACATCGAGCGGATCTGCTGCTTCTGCTTGGATTTAAAGTATGAAAACCCCAGGCCGACGCAAAGCATCAGCGTCAAGAACATGACGAAGAAAAGAACGACGGCGAGCGCCATGGCTCAGCGGACCTCGACGGTGTTTTGAAATAAGTGAGGTGGAAGCTCGATACCTGCCGCCTTCAATCGTTCGCTGAACTTGGGCCGGACGCCGGTGGGACGGAATCGTCCAGTGACCTTGCCCTCGCTGTTGACTCCCGTGCGCTCGAAGACGAAGATGTCCTGAGTGGTCACCAACTCGCCTTCCATTCCGACACATTCGGTGATGTAGGTGACTTTCCGCGTTCCATCAGCGAGCCGGGAGTTCTGGATGAAGAGATCGACCGCCGAGGCGACCTGCTGCCGGATGGAGCGAACGCCCAAATTGGAGCTGGCCATGCCGATCATCACCTCCAGACGGCTAATGGCGTCACGCGGGCTATTCGCGTGTATGGTGGTCAGCGAGCCATCGTGACCCGTGTTCATCGCCTGCAACATATCCAAGGCCTCTTCACCGCGCACCTCTCCGACGATGATGCGGTCCGGACGCATGCGAAGCGCATTGATCAGGAGGTGCCTCTGCAACACGGCGCCTTTTCCTTCCAGATTGGCCGGGCGCGTTTCCAACCGCGCGACGTGGGTTTGACGAAGCTGGAGTTCCGCCGCGTCTTCAATGGTCACGATCCGCTCATTCGAAGGAATAAAGCCGGACAGCATATTGAGGAAGGTGGTCTTGCCGGCGCCCGTCCCGCCCGAAATAATGATATTCAGCCGCGCCTTCACGCACGCCTTGACCATTTCGAGCATGCCTTCGGTGAGCGAGACGTTGCGAAGCAGGTCGGCAGGCTGCAGCGGGTCGGCTCCGAAGCGGCGGATAGAGAGGAGCGCCCCATCGACGGCCAAGGGCGGGATGACGGCGTTCACGCGCGAGCCGTCCGGCAGCCGCGCATCGACCATCGGCGACGATTCGTCGATACGGCGGCCGACACGCGACACTACGCGTTCAATGATGCGCATCAGGTGCGCGTCGTCCTTGAACTCGACACTGGTGCGCTCGAGCTTGCCGGCGCGCTCTACGTAGATCAGCCGCGGCGTGGTGACCAGGATGTCGGAGATCGTGCGGTCCCGCAACAAGGGCTCGAGCGGGCCCAGGCCGAAGACTTCGTCGAGCACCTCTTCGATCAGGCGATCTTTCTCAGCCAGGCTTAGCGGTGTTTTCTCCTCGTTGACCAGCTTCGCCACGGAGGGGCGAATCTCCTGCCGCACCCGCTCACCGGGCATCGAATACACTGCCTCAAGGTTGATCCGGTCAAGCAGCTTCCTGTGAATGGAAAACTTGAGCTCCTGGTATTGCAAAGCATGAATGTCCCGCGTTCCAACCGGGCGCGGCGCTTCGCCCGGCCGGGTTTCATTTCGAACTGTGTCGGTGGTCAGCATCGCTTTCTCCTAGCCGAATAGAGCGAATTTCTTCTTCGATTTGGAGGGTGTCATGCCCGCGATCTTAGAAGCCAGCAGTGCGAAGTGCTGAGCCAGGCGATTGTTGGAGCCCAGCAGGTTTCCGCTTGAATACGATTGATAAAGTCCCATATAGTCGTTTGGAAGAGCGGCGTAGAGCGAGCGGCCCAGAATCTTCTCCAGCTCCTGCGTGCTGATATCCATCATTTTCGGCGTGCGGTTCAGCACCAGCTGCAATTTCTCCCCTTGCTCGAACAGGCCATGAACGATAGTCTTCAAGCCGTGCAGCGCCACGACCTCGAGAGTGGATACGAGAAATAATTGGTCCAGCTCGTCCAAGACGGCCGTCGCAATTGAATTCAGGCTGCGCCCCAGGTCCAAGACGATCCAGTCGTGCTGCGTTCTCATGAACTGCAGGACTTGGCGAAGCTGGTTCTCATCCGGGTGGTCCCATCGCGAATAAGAGGAAGGCGCGGGTATTACCGCCAGATTCGGCTTATGTTCCACGATCAGAGCTTTCCATAAGCTCTCGTCCAATCGCGACAAATTCTTTATCGCGTCCAGGATGGAGTAAGAGCTCGGCGTCTTCATCAGAAAGCCGACCAGGCCTGAAGTCAGGTCCAGGTCCGCGAGAAGAACATTCTTTCGGGTGATGCTCTGGAGCTCGGACGCCACGTGGCAGGCGAGCGTGGTGGCGCCGCAGCCGCCTTTAGCCGAGAGGAAACCGATGAGTTTTCCGCGCGTGACCGATAGCGCGTCGGACTCAGGTGAGCTCAACATGTGCTCCACCGCCCCATGCAGAGTCTCACGCAACGGCGAATGCAGGAATTCGTTCGCGCCCGCTCGCATCGCCGAGAGGATAATTTGCGGGTCGGCGCTCGAATGCAGCGCTATCACTTTGATGCGCGGCGAATGATACCGCAGCTGGCGCATGGCGATATTGAGCTCTAAAGGCACCCCCGAGAGATCAACCAGAAGCACTTCCGTCTTGGTCTTCGCAATTCGCTCAAGAAGACCAGGCCAGTCGCCTTCGTGCTGATCGAACAGTATCGGATTGCCGGATTGTTTTAAGGCGTCAATCGATTCACGTAGTAAATTCTCATCTTTTATGTGCAATAGCAATTTAGCGGAGCTCATGACACCTTCATTTAGTTATTCGGAGTAAGAGGAGCGGTCTGGCTTCCCGCGCCGGTAGCCATGGGTTGCGCCGCCGGCAGCGTATTCGAAGTCGACCCGCCGGTCTGCATCTGGTTTTTGATTTCTTCTATGGGAAGCGACTCCTGCTTGAGCAGGACGGGAGCCGGGCCGGTAACGCTAGGGCCGGGATTCTGAGGCGCCGTCTGCGCGGTTCCCTTCAAGAACGGCAAAGGCATGTTCACTCCCGGAGGCTTCATCCCAACGGGTATGGGGCGCACCAGCTCCGGCGTCACCATCACCAGCAATTCAGTGTTGTTCTTTTGCAGGGACCGCGATTCGAACAGCTTACCCAGTAGAGGAATGCTGGCCAGCCCCGGAATCTTGTTCAGGGTTTCAATCACCTGATTGTTCAGAAGGCCGGCGATCACAAAGCTTTGCCCGTCCTCGAGTTCAACCTCCGTTTGGACGCGCCGCGTCGCCAAACCTGGAACGGTGTACCCGCTGACGGTGAGGCCGTTACTGTAATCGAGCGAGCTCACTTCCGGGGTCACCATCAGGTGAATTGTGCCTCGGGGAGTCACAGTGGGCACGAAATTGAGCCGGATTCCAAATTCCTTGAATTGGATCGTAATTTGCCCCACGCCCGACCCGCCGCCCTGCAATGTTGGGAATGGGAATTCGCCTCCCGCTAAGAAGCTCGCGGGCCGTCCACTGGTCGCCAGCAGATTTGGCTCAGCCAGGATTTGCAGCAAGTTTTTAGTCTCGAGCGCTTGAATGACGGCGCCCAGGTTGATGTCCGGCCGGTAGAAGAAGATGTTCAAGAACTGGGTCAGCGTAGTTCCCGTTCCTTGCTCGGGAGTAAGCTGGAGCGTCGGATTCGATGGGAACTGGCCGGTTGTGATGTTCCCTATTCCCTTCAGCGCATTCGTGCCGAAGAGATTGATTCCCAACTGTGATGCAGCTTGGCGATCCACGTCCGCGAAGCGCACTTTGAGCAGAATTTGAGGTTCGCTCGCGGGAACCGAAACTCTCAACAGGTTCACGACCTTACCGACAGTTGAGGCGATCTCATACGCGCGGTCGGCGGTAATCGTGTCGGCCGCGGTGCCTCTCAAGAAGACGGAGCTGCCTTCGACGGTCAAAGAGATCCCTGGCCCGGTTTCTTTCAGCAGCTCCGCGCGAACCGCATCGATCTTGGCGCTGTCGGCCAACACATGAACGTCAAACGCCGAGCGATTGCCTCGCGGGTCCCAGAGGATCAGGCTCGTATCGCCCGGTGATTTCCCATTGAGGAGCAGTTCACTCGTCGTGACCGCCACGGCATCGGCGATATCACCGTTCGCTATGGAAATGCGCCGGATGCCGGCTGCGTGCTCCAATACGAAAGATTTGTTTACGGTCAGCGTTAAATCTGCCGGGCTATGCATAGGAGCGTTGTCGCCGCCCTGGCGTTGGCCCAACTGCTGCACCGGCGGCGCTTGGGCGTTCATGACGGCGCTGAAGACAAGCGCGGAAATTAGCAATCTCACTTACTTCTTCTCCTGTGGCATTTCGAATTTCTGTTCGCTTCGTTTGGATCCGCTGAACACCTCAACCGTTGTTACGTCGGCTTCACGATTCTGAACCGGGGCAGCGCGCCGGGGCATAGGCGGCGGCCGGAGGGCTGCGCGGGGGACATTCGGGCCTCCACTGGGTTGTCCAAAGAGGCCGGCTATAGATGACCCGTGAGTAGTTTCTTCGTTGGTATCAAGGGGATTCCTTAAAACGAGCTGAACTTTCGTCTCATCGCTCGCGAGGTTCAGGACTTCGGCTTGATCGGGGGTAACCAGCAAATTGACTACTTGCACGGACGCGGGTTTGCCGTCGGTGCTTTTCTCAATTTGTTGGCCGGCCGACAATACCTCGATGTTCTGCAGCACGGTCCGGCACAGGGTGCCCGTTCTGCCCGTGTCCCCGCCGGGAGCGTTGCCTGCGATAAGCACATCCACGTGCATCCCGGGCAAGACGAATCCAGCGAGCCCGACGACATCGTTGACGCGGAGAGCGACCGCGCGCATGCCCACCGGGATTGTCGCGGCGAGACCGGCCCCCGCCCCCTTTGCCGCCAGCCGCTCATCCAGAATCGGCTCGTTATGATAAATGGGCGCCACTACGCCTCGGCCCATTGCTTCCTGGCGTGTCTTCACCGCCTGTTCCGGGACTGGGCCGCTCCATTGAATTTCCGCAATGTCTGTGTCGTGGATCAGGGCGCCGATTTGAAGATCGTGCGCAGCTACGACAATCTTCGTGGTCGCGGCCCGGGCCGGCGCTTGAAACCGCAAGATGATGAGCCGGTAAACCATGAAGGTAGCGCCGCTCGCCACCAGCAGCGCGAAGGCAAAAACAGCGATTAAACGTCGATTCATTGAAATTCTATATAGCCTTTTAGGAGCAGCACGTCTGGCGTTCTGTTCCTCACGATTGGAGGTAAGTTCTGCCTCAGGATATATATGCCTGAAGCTTTTCTATTGCAGAGTCTAGAGAACCGCGGCGCCCCGCGAGGGATCCCGCGGCTCTCGCAAACTCGACCGCGCCGCAACTGTTACGAGGCGGCGGTAGCGGCGTTAGCTAAATTGGTGCTGATGTTTTTCCAGATAGTATTGATGCTGCTGGAGGCCTGCGACAGCAGAGCGACGGCGGCCAACGCAATAAACGCCAGCAGCAACGAATACTCGACCAGGTCTTGCCCGTCCTCTTCCTGCCAGAACGCGTTCATAACCGAAGTAATCATAAGCTTCTCCTTTCTTGAGTTTTAAGATTTGAGCTAGAGCTATCAGCTTCGAAGCCGTTGGAGGCTGCGAGCTGCTTTCTTCCATTCCGTAGAACGGATGAAAATCGTGCGTTTCCGCGAAGCGCCGGCGTGCCGTTTTGGGCGGCCCGCGCAGTTCGGAAAACGATTAGGTGTCCGTCATCCAACAGCACTTTCCAGTCCGCTGACTGCTTCAGGACCGTTGCCAGTGGAGCGTCCGGCTTGATTAGCACGGTATCGACGGCGAAGCGTTTTAACTCTGCCCTATAGTCATACCGGGCGCCGAGGATGTGTTCATATGTATTTAGAAAATCGGCGCCGTAGAAATCGCTCCTGCCGTCCACAAATACCTTTTCGACCGGATAGAGACGGTAGATTAGGTAATCACCCCATTGATCGTATGTAAAAGTTCTCGAGGCTTTGAAACGTTCGATGACCGGGATTGCGCTCGCGGGAAACCTCTGACCGTCGAATTCAGACTCAAAGCCCGGCTTGCCCGCCGCAAGTAAAACCGCTAAACACAACATAGCGGCGGCCGACAGGCAATGGGCCCGGCCGACTCGTTCGAACGGCCGGAACTCATCGGCTACGCCGGATAGGAGACCGCCCACTTTCCGCAGGGCTGGAACCATCTTGAGCCGCGGTAGTGCGTCCTGAATCATGGCTGCCACCCAAGGCGCCGCTATCAAGAGGAATAACGGTATGTTGCGGCCGGAAAATAAAGCCAGGTGAGCAAAAAGCGCGATTAAAATGGCGGCTGAGAGTTTCCCCCTTTGCAAACACCACAAAGCCGAGGCAACTCCGAGCAGAAGCATGAATTCGAAGAAGATGATGGGGCCGTCGTGGAAGCTGACCGAGCGGTACTCCCCAATGTTGTCCAACAACTTAGAATCAAGTAAGTAGCTGTAAATGTGCCGATGGAGGCGCCAGGTGTACGGGTTGATGAAAGTCGCCAAGACGCAAGCCAATGCCGTGCCCAGATAAGGCGCGGATCGAGCGTAAGCGAGCCGCCACGGACTTTCGACGTTGGTCAGGACTAGAGAGGCCGCCGCGCCTATCGCGCTCGCTACTAGCATCAGAATCCCAAGAAAAAACGCTCCGTGAAGATTTGTCCAAACTATAGTTAGGAACGGTAAACTCCAGAGAGCCGCCCGGTTTCCTTGCTCCGCCGAAAGAATTGCGTGCGCGAATAACAGCACGAATAACCAGGAAAAGAGATGCGGCCGCGCCCACCAATGGACCGTGCATCCGCAAGTCGCAATCACTGTAAACAGGAAGGCGAGAATATCGTTGTCCGACGAGCGACGGATCAGTCGGAACAGCAAAGCCGAGATGAATCCGAGCAGGATTACGTTAATAAGAACTACGCCTGCGAGGCCCGCGTAACGGTGTACGGCCGCGAATAGAACGTCCCAACCCCATTCCCACGCAAACCACGGCTGTCCGGATTTTGTAAACGAGAAAAAATCCACGGCGGGGACCGTCCGGTGCTGCAATATCCAATCGCCTGTTCGGATGTGCCATCCGGTGTCGCCGTCGCCGAGAAGGGTTTTGCCGCCCCCCAGAAATCTAAAGAGCAACAATGCCGGCAGGATAAAAGCCAAATCGGTCAGAGAGGGTAGAAGCCGCGCATACCACGGAACACGGCTCGTCGAGCTCAAATCCCAAGTTTCAACGGCTGTCGCTTCCATGCAATCCGCTTAAGATCAGTAACGTCTAAGGTTCCTAATCGGCTGGGTTGCGGATTTTCATTAGGCGGCTTCACGACGCCTCAGCCTTGCCCGGCTTCGCTCGGGTCCGACACACGGTGGTTAGCGGATGGCGCTGAATATCAAAAAAGCGATGGATCCAGTCGCAATCAGCGCACCATGCGGGATGCGCAAGGCTTCTGAGCTGCGGACGTCAAGCTCAGCATCTCTAGCTGACGGAAGGCGGCCATGCGAAAGTTCGGTGAGTATGAACAACAGGTTTAGGCAGGTGTGATTGAACCGCCCCTTTAACAGAACCAAGATGAGAGACACCAGTCCTCCAAAGAGCGCGGTCGCGATGAAAATGGCGAGCCAATCATGCGGACCGGCAATGGCGCCGACAGCGGCCATCAATTTCACGTCGCCCGCCCCCATTCCACGGATCAGATAGAGCGGCACATAAACCAAAAGCGCGCAGAGGAGCCCGAGAACAGCCGCAGTGAAACCGTGCAACTCAAACAGCAGAGTATTCATTCCAACGCCAACGATAACCCCACTCAGGTTGAGCCAGTTGGGAATACGCCGGAACCGAAGGTCATAAGCGGCCGCGACAACGACAATGCCGATCAAGACGATCTTCAGTAATGTGGACATATTGCAGAAAACTCATCGGCCGCACCGCTCTATGCGCCAGTGCGCTGAGCGGCTTCAAAGGCCAGCCGGTCACCCAGCCGCGTAGTGCTGCGCGAGATGGCTCCAGCCTCGAGCTCGAGCACCGAACACGCAGATAAGCAAACGGAGATGCGAGACGGGCGCAAACGCGGGCGTAATTTATTGACGCGGTACTCGCGATCAAGAAAAACTACGTCTATCGGCATCTTCATGCCGAAGGTGTGAATCGCTTCACAGGGAGCTATCCAGATGCCCGACCCCTTTTCGAGGCCCTCGACTCCCAGCAGACCTCGCCTCCGCGCGGAACTGGATCCTGCGATACGAACCTGATTCGCTATAACCGATCCGCGATCGAGGTTCTGGACGATGTAGTCCCCAGTTGCCGTTTCAACACGCGTCTTCATCGCTCGGGCCGTCCCTTCTAACGGCTGCGTATCATGCGTATCGATATGGTGCTGGAGAGGCGGGAAAAATCTCAGTAAGAGCTTAGGCCGGGCGGGTCATATTTTCCGCTTTAACCCACTTATCGAATTCTTCACCGGTCAGATATCCGAGCTTTACGGCCGCTTCCCGCAAAGTTGAGCCGTCCAAGTGAGCCGTATGCGCAATAGCTGCAGCTCTGTCATAGCCGACAACGGGACTCAACGCAGTCACCAGCATCAGGGAATTGCGGACATATTGATCGATTTGCCCGGGGTTAATCTCAATGTCCTTGGCGCAATATTTTGTAAAGCTCCGGCAGGAGTCTGACAGGAGCCGCACCGAATGCAGAAAGTTATAGATGATGACAGGCTTGAAAACATTCAGCTCGAAATTGCCTTGTGAGCCGGCGAATCCGATCGCCGCGTCATTGCCGAATACCTGCACGACTACCATGGTCATGGCTTCGCATTGGGTGGGGTTCACCTTGCCGGGCATGATGGACGATCCCGGTTCATTCTCCGGTAGAATCAACTCACCAAGTCCGCATCGAGGTCCCGAGGCAAGCCAGCGCACATCGTTCGCAATCTTCATGAGGGAAGCGGCTAAAGTTTTGAGAGCTCCGCTCGCGGCAACGATCTCATCGTGCGCGGAAAGCGCCGCAAATTTGTTGGGATGCGAGCGGAACGGAAGTCCGGTGAGCTCGGCGACCTTCGATGCCGCGCGCTCGGCGAATTCAGGAGGAGCATTGATCCCCGTTCCGACGGCCGTACCGCCGATCGCAAGATCGTAGAGATCATCGAGCGCTTCTTCGAGACGCGCGATATCGCGATCCAGCAGAGAAACCCAGCCGGACATCTCCTGGCCGACGGTAAGCGGCGTCGCGTCTTGCAGATGAGTGCGTCCAATCTTCACGATATGCGAGAATTCGGTCGACTTCCGCTCGAGCGCGTCGCGCAGATCCTGGACCGCCGGAAGCAACTCCCGCTTCACCTGCCCGGCTGCGGCGATATGCATGGCAGCGGGGAAAGTGTCATTCGACGATTGCGACATATTGACGTGATCATTGGGATGGATGGGCTTCTTGCTGCCCATTGCGCCACCGGCCAACTCAATGGCGCGGTTTGAGATCACCTCATTGGCATTCATATTGGTTTGCGTTCCGCTCCCCGTCTGCCAGACTCGCAGCGGGAAATGATCGTTTAAACGACCGGAGATCACTTCCTCCGCCACTTCGACGATGAGCCGGGTTTTCTCATCATCCAGCTTTCCCAGATCGCGATTCGCCAATGCGGCGGCTTTCTTCAGCACGCCAAACGCGCGGATCAACTCCGGCGGCATCTTATCCTCGCCGATATCGAAGTGAATCAGAGATCTCTGCGTCTGCGCGCCCCAATATTTATCGGCGGGCACTTCGATCGAGCCCATGCTATCCGATTCAATGCGCGTTGCTGAACCCATGCCCCTATTGTGCTCGACTCACATCACAGTCGCAGTGGCCATAACGAGGTTCTCCTGAGCGCTCTCAGCCGTTCCGCTGGTTTTCACAAAGGAACGAAGCGCCTCGGCTACGCTCCAAGCCTGAGCGCAGCAACCGCGCGGCGTAAACGGAGGTT
>JBAUUG010000155.1:0-8626 GCA_049582585.1 Bryobacteraceae bacterium
AGAGGTCATAGGTGAAGTTCTGACTCCAGATCGAGCCGCAGTTCTGGCTCGCTACCCGCGCCAGATCGTCATAGACGCTGGTACACGTCTGCGTGTCGCTGCTATTGAACGGATCGCTGATCGCCAGCTTCTGCAGGCTGCCGTTCGCGTTCCAGGTGAGCGTCCCCGTCTCCGAAGATCCGTTCACATGGAAAGCGTATTGCGTCATGCGCCCGCTATTCGGGTCGTAGGTGTAACCATCTGAATCGAGCGACCCGTAATTGATGCTTGCCGCCTGACCGAAGCCGCTGTAAGTGGTGCTCGACACCGGGCTCTGTCCGCTCGAAGCCGAGACCGAGCTGATCCGTCCTTCGCCTTCCGGCGTGTAAGTCCAGTTCGGCAGCCCCGCCTGATTCGGCGTCAGAACATTCAGCAGCCCATTCGGCCAGTAAGTGGCCGTCACGTGATAGTAACCGCCCGAGTTCGGCGTGGCTTCATAGGTGTCCGTCACCTCTCCGCGCGCCGAGTAGCTGAATCCCAGATCCGTAATCTTCCCTGAGCTGGGACCAGTATAGGCCTCCGCCAATCGGCCTTTCGCATTCGCCATCGCCGCGCCGTTCACCGTGGCCGCGTCATACACAAAGTTCTTCTGCGGAGTGGCAGCGCTGTTCGGCCCGCTCGGATAGGTCACCGCCGTCATCCGGTGCAGCACGTCATACCAGTAACAGGTCACGTTCCCCGCCGCATCCACCCGCTTCACCAGATCGCCCGCCGAGCTGCTCCCGCAAGTCGAATCCGTGTCGTAACTGTAACTCACCGTCCCCGTCTCCGGATTCGTCTCCGACGTCATCCTCCCCAGACCGTCGTAGCTGTAGGTGCGGTTCTGCTTCACCGGCGACTGCTCATTCTGCGCCACGCTGAGTAAGTTGTTGTTGGGATCATAGGTATAGGCCGTCCAATAGCCGGTTAATTGATTAGTTTGATAGCAGGTCCCCGACCCGGTACCGCTGGTCACTTCGCACACCGAAGTTAATCGCCCCAGCGCGTCATACTCGAATTGCCGCTTCTTCGCATTCTCTCCCGGCCCCTGCCCATCCACTTCCATCAGCATGTCGTTCTGATCGGGAGTATAGATCGTCTGCCCTCCGCCGCTGTCTTTCACCGTGGCCGGTCTTCCCAACGCATCGTACGTCGTCACCGTACCCGGCGCGCTGCTGCTCGTCTGCCCCGCCGTGCCCGAATATGGCAGCGTCACCCGCGACGGCCGGCCCAGCGCATCGTAATCGCTTTCCACCGAATCGTAGCTGCTCGAGCTCTGGCTCTGCTTTCGCTGAGTAACGTGGGTGCGTCCCAGCCCGTCCAGCGTGGTCCGCACGTCTGCCGTCGAGACCGACCCGTTGAAGTTCAACGTGCTTTCCGTCGCCCACGAGTTCGTCGCATTCGAATACCCGACGCTCGTTACCGCCCCCGTAGCGTCCGTGGTCGAGGTCGGCCGCCAGTAGTTCGCATCTGAGTAACCCACGCTGGACGTGTGCCCGTTGACGTCCGTGACCGAGGTCTGCACTCCGCCCGCGCAGTTCCAGCTCTGCGAGGTGGAAAGCCCCAACGGCAGGCTGACCGAGCTCACGAACGCGTTATTGCAGTTGCCGTATGTGTAGGTGGTCGTCGCGCCATTGGCATCGATGGCCTCATACACGTTGCCGGTGTCGTAATAATGAAAATGCTGCACCAGGCTGCTGCTGCCGCTCACCAAGCGGCTCACCGTCGTCGCATTCCCCCGCGGGCCGCTGTGGGATCCGCCGCCGCCCGGCTGCACCGCATATTCGTCATAACTGTAAGACGTTTGCGAGATCACGTTGCCGTTCCCGTCTTGGAGTTGTACCCAGGACGGGTGATCCACAATGTTCCCCAGCGATCCGTTATAGTTCGTTAAGGTTTTCCGCAGCACCGGCCCCGGCTCGTAATTGTAATAGGCAGTCTCATCCACTTCCGTAACCAGGCCGTAGCCGTTGTACTGGCTCACCGTCTGCCACACCAGCGCCGACGACCCCGGTAATGAAGTGGTCTGGGTAACCTCCGTAATCGGAAGCCCCGGACTTGTCGTACAAGATGTTCCCGACCCGTTGTAACACGTATTCACCGTCGCGAGCAGAGTCCCCGAACTCGACAAAGCTTGATATGCGATGCGCTGGGTTTCGTAAATGCCGTAAAACTGCATCGCCGTCTGATTCCCTTGCGGATCGGTCACCGTAGTCGTCCATGCCGACCCGGATTCCGAATGCGCGTACGTCCAGGTCCCGTCCGGCGTGGTTCTCGTCAATGTCGCCGCGCTGCCGTCCGCGCACACGATCCCGTTGTTGCCGCCCGAGTACGTGTAAGTAATCGTGCCGCCCGTCGGCAGCGCGATCGAGCTCAGCCGCCCGGTAACATAGCCGGCGTATCCGGGCGTGCTTTCATAAGTGAATTGATAAGAAGTTCCATCCGGCAGCGTGATGCTGCTCGCCAGATTCTGCGCGCTGCTGTACTCGCTGATGCCGCTGCACCCGAAGTTTGTGCGCACGTTATAACTCGAGTAATTCATCTTGTAACTGGAAGTGCCGCCCTGCGGATTGGGGTAGGAAAACACCATCGGATTGGATCCCGAAACCGTGAGCGCCGCCGTCCCCAGCGTGTCGGTAAACGTTGTCGTGCTGCCGAAATTGGCAGAAGTGGTGTTCCCGTTTGTGTCCGTGATGCCGCCCGATCCCGCACCGAGTTGGGGAGCGTTGATTGCAGCGCCCGAGGGAGCGCTAAGGCTGGTATAGATATCCCCGTCATCATCCGCCGAGGCACTCAGCGTGTAGCCGGAGCCATCCTCCGCCGTTACCGTGCCGCTGCTGGGATTACCCACTCCGCACGGACTGTCGTTCTGCCAATTCGACAAAACTAATCCGAAAAACCGGTGCGCGGTTCCTGCCCAATCCACATAAGCGAACGAATTCCACACCGTCCAACTAACTTGTTGGTTACCTGGCGGTGGGCCCACGCAGCTGTGCGAGGATGCCACGTACGTAACGTAGCCGAGCGGGGCCTGCGTTACCGCATTCCATCCCCAATTCGCCCCTGGCGACCACACTTTCGAGCTGCCGCTTGTGATTGGATTCCATACGCCCGTATCGTAAGTCAGCGTGTAGGAAAAGGGCATCCCGCGTCCCGCCCGGCTGAACACAGGGAACGCGAAATGCACATTCAGATTCGCATTGTTTACCGTATCCGTCGGGCCGCCGCTGAAACTTCCGAACGGCGGCAACCCGGTTACCTGCTGTCCTAGGCTGGAAGCTGCAAGTAACATCAGACCGCAGCCAAAGAGCGCCAGTTTACGAATCATGCTCGATCCTTTTTTCCGACGACTTATTGCAGAGAAAACTCGCTGGCCGGAATAGTTACGTTCAGCGCAACCTCACTCACGGCGATGTCGAGCAGCAGCGTGCCTTGTAAGTATTTCTGAATGTGATACGGGGTATTGCCGCTTCCCGCCGCCCCATAACTGCCATACTCAATGCGCACTGGTATATTTTGTAGCTCGTTCGCGTCCGGATGCGCGTTGTATTCCAGCGCGATTGGCAGAAACGTTGCGTTGTCCAGATACAGCTCCATTGCGGTTGCCGTTTGGATCATTGCCGCCGTTGTGGCATCCGCTTGCCCCGCCAGCACGCGCACGCAGTGCAGGTGCTGAACGCTTATGCCGTTGCGCTGCTCCAGGCCTACGCTAGTAACCGAAAAACTCGCATCCGCAATCCAGCCGTTCACCAGCAGCGCCGGGAAAAACCACGGTGCGCTTGTCAGCGCGTTGTGCATCGCCTGCGCATGGCGTACGGCGTCCGCGCCCGCCCACGCCCCGGCGTTCTGGTGCAGAATCTCCAGCCGGTCGCCGCCGCTCAGGTGCATCAGCAGCTTGCTGTCGAAGTAGTCCGCCGTTTCCAACTCGACCGGCCCCGTTTCTTCATCCGAGCCGGCGCTGTAAGCCACGGTTCCGGTCTGAACCGCAGTTGTCACCGGAGCGCCGCCGGTGAGCGCCGCGCTCGCCTTCGCCAGGATGGTCGCCGCATCCAGGCCGGCAGCTTGCCGCCCGAAACTCACAGGCGCGAACACGCCCGCAATTACCCCGATCAAGACCACTGCCCTTACGCGAAAACACATCATTTGCGAAGTCTAATCGATAAATGGGGGCCCGTCAATGCGGGAGCCCGTCAATGAGGGAAACGCGACATACGGGTGACAGATCGGTCAAAAAAATTATCTTGATGGCAATCACCGCCCTAGCGCGTTTTTTCAACCTACAAAGAACGTTTCTGCCCTTTCGTCTGCTATCTTCACTGACGCTCAGGTAGGTGCGGCGCTCGCTTCAGCGCAATGCCCGCATTTCCTTCCCAGGGCCGTTTCCATACCCAGGAGATCTCCACATGACCACCCCCGCTCAAAACGCCGCGAATCAACGCAACGCTCAGCTCTCAACCGGCCCTACTTCTGAAGCCGGCAAAGCGAAATCCTCCCTCAATGCCGTCAAAACCGGCCTGACAGGCCGCACCGTCCTGCTTCCCGGCGACGATGCCGCCCTCTACGAAGCCCACATCGCTGAATTCATGAAGCGTCTCCAACCGCTCACCGACGAAGAACGCAATCTGGCCCAATCTTTAGCCGATACGGAGTGGCGTCTCCTGCGCATCCCCGCGCTCGAATTTGGCATCTACGCGCTCGGCCGCCTCGAATTCGCCGAGCTCTTCCCCAACGAAGATCCCACCGTCCGCAACCAGCTCATCGAAGCCAAAGTCTTGCTCGTCTACCAGCGCCCGCTCAGTAACCTCAGTCTTCAGGAGACGCGCCTCCGTCATCAGCGCGAGAAAGATGCACATGTTCTGAGCGAGCTTCAGAAGCTTCGCAAGTGCGAGACCCGCAAGCGCTTGAACGAAGCTGCCCGCCAATACATCGCGGCTGTGAACGACGGCCCCAGGACGACTTCGACGACCCCGCCGCGCTTGGGTTCGAATTTTCACTCGCACAAATCGAAGGCCGTGCCACCGAAATCGACCCCGATCTCTTCGCCGAATACGAGGACGAGGACGAAGCCGCCTAAATCGTAAGCCTCAATCTAAATCGAACGGCCTCTTCGGCGGCGCACCTGATTTATCTTCCTTGGCCTGCTTCAGCAGCTCCTCAAACTTTTTCTCTCGCACCTTTTCACCGCTCCGGTGCGATGCGAAGCTCTTCTCAAAAATCTCGTTGCGCTTCTCCGCTTCTCCCTTGAGCTGCTGAGCCGCGACGTGCAGATCTTCAATCGCCGGCTTCTTCACCGGCTCACGGTGGTGAATCACGACTTGCGTTTCCGGATCGACCTGTAATGTCGACCCGCAGCATGGGCATTGAACTTCAAAGATCTGGCTCTCGGGCTTCGGCATACGGGAATCGTATCGCACTTTTCGGAACCCCAAGCGTTGACAAGGAGCGACCGGCTGTTATCCTCGCAATTGCCCGCCGCATGGAATCGCTCCTCGCATGGCTATCGCATTACGGCTATTTCGGTCTGTTTGGATTGCTCATGTTCGGCTTTATCGGGCTGCCGGTTCCGGATGAGACGCTGCTCATCTTCTCCGGCTATCTCATCTCGAGAGGCCGCCTGCATCCGGGCCTCACATTTTTCGCCGGTTTCGCCGGCAGCACTTGCGGCATTTCACTCAGCTATGTGATAGGACGCACGCTGGGGCACCGGTTTGTTCGCCGCTACGGGCGCTACGTGCGTATCACGGAGCAGCGTATCCAACGTGTGCACCGCTGGTTCCTGCGAACCGGCGAATGGTTGCTGCCTATCGGTTATTTCATTCCGGGCGTTCGGCATCTCACCGCCTTCGTTGCCGGAATGTCGGATCTGGAATACTACATATTTGCGGCATTTGCCTACTCGGGAGCCGCGATATGGGTGGGAACGTTTCTTACGCTCGGATACTTTGTCGGCGACGAGTGGCAAGCGGCGCTCCGAGTGGTCCATCGCTATACGGTATTGGCGGCGATCCTTCTTGCGATGGCGATAGGCGCGGCGTGGTGGATTCAAAGACGCCGCCGGTGGGACTGACGACTCCGTCCCAAGCGCCGCAGTGTCGACTTCGAACGCAATTCTCATCGCGCGTGGACGGAGCCGTCTGTCCCTGCACGTGCTGACGATACGGCCTCGACAGGCATCTAGGTGAATAATGGAAGCATTATGAAAAGGTCTTTACATTTCTATCTCGTCGTGGGCGCGTTTGGGATTTGCGTATCAAGTCTGGCGCAGACGTCATCGCCCTCGAGCGGTGTCGACTTGAAAGCGATCGACAAAAGCGCCGATCCATGCCAGGACTTTTACAAATACGCCTGCGGCAACTGGATGAAAGCGAATCCCATCCCGCCTCAGTATTCGCGATGGGGCCGATTTGACGAGCTCGCGGACCGCAATCAGCAGGTGCTCCACAAAATTCTCGACGATTCCGCCAAGCATCAGGACCGTTCCCCGCTCGATCAGAAAATAGGGGCCTTCTACGCATCCTGCATGGATGAGGCGGCCGTCGACAAGGCCGGCGATACTCCCATCAAACCCGGAATTGACCGGATTCAGGCGATCAAAGCAAAAGCCGAGCTCGCCTCGGAAGTCGCTCGCCTGCACGATCAAGCAGTTCCCGTCTTCTTCAGTTTTCGAGCCGAGGCCGATCCGGACAAAGCGAGCCTTAATATCGCGGATGTCGATCAAGGCGGGCTCGGCCTGCCCGACAGGAGCTACTACCTTGAAGCAAAGGACGAAAAAACCCGCCAGAAATATGTCGAGCACGTCTCCCGCATGTTTCAGCTCATCGGCGATTCAGCCTCCGATGCAGATGCCAAAGCCAAAGCCATCCTGACGCTTGAAACCGCGCTTGCAAAAGCCTCGCTCGATAGAGTGGCGCGGCGCGACCCGCATCTCACGCACCATAAAATGACCGACGGGGACCTCCAGGCACTCACTCCCGATTTCAACTTCAAAAACTACTTCAATGGCCGCAGCGCTCCGGAATTCGACACTCTGAATGTGTCTGTTCCCGATTACTTCAAAGCTTTGAACCAGACTCTAACCTCGACCAGTCTGGACGATTTGAAGAGCTATATGATCTGGCACTATGTTTCCAGCTATGCGCCGGTCTTGAGTAAGCCGTTCGTCGATGCCAATTTCGATTTCTACAGCCGCTATCTGACCGGAGCGCAGGAGCTGCTGCCGCGTTGGAAGCGATGCGTCCAGCTCACCGACCGCAGCCTGGGCGAGGCCTTAGGGCAGAAGTACGTCGAAACAGCGTTCGCGGGTCAATCGAAAGAAAAGACGCAGGAGTTGGTCGCGACCATCGAAAAGGAGATGGAGACGGACATTAATTCCTTGACCTGGATGAGCGACGACACCAAGCGGCAAGCGCTTGCAAAGCTGAAGGGAGTCAGCAATAAAATCGGTTATCCGGAGAAGTGGCGCGACTATTCCAGCGTGAAGATCTCCGACGGAGATCTCGTCGGCGACCTCCGCAACGGCCGCGAATTTGAAATTCATCGCAACATCGCGAAAATCGGCAAGCCGGTCGACCGCACTGAGTTCGGGATGACGCCGCCCACGGTGAACGCTTACTACAATCCTTCTGAAAACAACATCAATTTTCCGGCAGGCATCCTGCAACCGCCGTTCTATACGAACACTGCCGATATGGCAGTCAACTTCGGAGGCGTGGGCGCCGTGATCGGTCACGAGCTGACGCACGGCTTTGACGATCAGGGACGGCAGTATGATGCGGATGGCAATTTGCGCGATTGGTGGACCCAGCAGGACGCGGCTGAGTTCAAGACGCGTGCCGACTGCCTGGTCAATGAGTATTCGAAATTCAGTCCTGTGGAAGGCGCGAACGTGAACGGACGCCTGACGCTCGGTGAAAACGGCGCCGATAACGCCGGAATCCGCCTGGCATTTATGGCCCTGATGGGCGGTCTTGAAAATGGCACGGTGGACAAAGACAAGATCGACGGCTATACGCCGCAACAGCGATTCTTCCTGGGCTACGCGCAGATCTGGTGCGCGAACGAACGGCCGGAGGCCCTTCGAAACAGCGTGCGGACGAATCCTCACTCGCCCGGCGAGTTCCGCGTGATCGGCGTGGTGGAAAATCTGCCTGAATTCGCGACTGCTTTCGGTTGTTCCGCGGGACAGCCCATGGCGGTCGCCAACGGCTGCCGGGTCTGGTAGGACCCCTGACTACACTGAAATCTGATGATCATTAGAAATTTGGCGGTAGGTGTGCTCGCTTGCATCCTGGCCGCAGCCGCCGCATTGGCGCAGAAAACACAATTACCTGGCCTGGCAGCCAAGCGGTGCTTGGTCAACACTGGCCAGAAATTGCCAAGCCTCGGCGCAGGCGTTGCCGGGCAGTTTCTGAGGAGCGGCCTCGATGTCGGCGCCATAGACAAGTCGGCTGATCCTTGCAACGACTTTTATCAATATGCGTGCGGGAATTGGCTCAAAGACAACCCTATCCCCGCCGACGAAAGCAGTTGGGGCCGCTTCGATCAGCTGTTCAATCGCAATCAGGAAATCCTTCGTGACATTCTCGAGGATTCACAGCACCATCAGGAC
>JBAUUG010000156.1:0-8920 GCA_049582585.1 Bryobacteraceae bacterium
CAACCATTCCAGGGTAGGATGGTCAACGCCGTTTCGCTGCAGTTCGATGCCGACTGCAGGCGGAATCACAAGCTCTTGATACAAGCTCCTGAGAAGATCGAGGCGGCCGATCGCTGAGAGATTGAGAATCGGGGAGGTGTCTGAAACGACAATCAATGCGGGGGGACCTGCCCAACAGTCCGCAGATCTTCGTCCAGCTCCTCGGAGCCATAGTGAATCGGGATGCGGCGGCAAGCCAAGGCTTTCTGAAATTCGAGCTGCGTTTGGTCCGCAAGTTTTGCAGCCTGGCCCAGCGTAAGCCTCTCAGCCTGAAAAAGCGCTATCGCCAATTCGCGCCTGAGCTCTTTTTCCGTAAGACCCGATGAAGCCAAAATATCATCCGATATTGTGATCGACACGCCGCGCTCCTTCTCAAAGCTTATCGTGAGAATGGCCGATTTGCCTAGGCCGCTTCAGTGTTCCCATGGCAAAGCAGAACTGGTCGGATTTGAGATCGGCCATTGCGTAAGTTTGCCCCGTTCAGCCCAACCAGCCTGTAATGATTTGGTTAAAGGTGAAAGGAAATCGCAACCACGTTTTTACAAGCCCCAGAACCCTTGACACCGCCCCACTCACACAGGCTATCTTAGGTAGAGCGCCTATGTCAGAACTCCTCCGTGATGAGATCCCGCCGGGCACTCTCCATCTTCTGATCCTTCGCATCCTTGCCCGCGGCCCCAATCACGGCTACGGCATCGCCCAGTTTGTAGAAAGCTCGTCCCGCGACGTCCTGCGCATAGAAGAAGGATCGCTATACCCGGCGCTCCAGCGCATGTTGCTGAAAGGCTGGGTTAAAGCCGAGTGGCGCGAAACCGAAAACAAGCGCCGCGCCCGCGTCTACTCGCTGACCGCAGCAGGCCGCAAACAGTTGGACCTCGAGCTGAGCAAATATCGCCGCGTTTCACAGGCCATCGTGCGCGTGATCGCCGCTTCATCGTAACTGGAGAAGATCAATGTCTGGCTTTATCTCGGAAATCGTCCGTCGAATCCAATATCTCTTCCAAAGAAACCGCGTCGACGCGGAACTTCGCGAAGAAATGGACGCGCATCTTGCCATGATCGTCACTGCCTCTGAGACAGATCCGGTCTCTGCCAGGCAAAAGCTCGGAAACTTGACGCGTTGGCAAGAAATCAGCCGCGAAGCATGGGGATGGAGCTGGGCCGCCTCGCTCGTTCGCGATGTCCGTCACGGCGTCCGCCTTTTGTCGAAAAGTCCCGGTTTCACAGTCACCGCATGTCTCTCGTTGGCAATCGGCATGGGCGCAACCCTGGGCATTTTTTCTCTCATGAACGCGCTCTTGTTCAAGACGCTCCCCATTCCCCAGCCGCAACAACTGTGGAAACTGGGCCACGGCAACCCGGCAGAGCAAGACGATAACTTCTCCTACCGCATGTACGCCGGTCTTCAAAAATCGAAGACTAGTGGAATCCCGCTCTTCGCCTTGGGTGGTGACTACGTCCAAGTCGATTATGGCGATGCGATACGCAACAACACTGCCGCGCTCATCGTCTCGGGCAACCTCTTTCAGATTCTAAAACTCAACGCGCCAATAGGGCGTTTGCTCAACCCGCAAGACGATATCAGAGGTCTGCCGCACGGCGCAAACTGCGTGCTCAGCCACCGCTTGTGGCAATCTCAATTCCACAGTGATCCGGCGGCCCTAGGAAAACATCTTACTATCGGCGCGCAGTCGTTCACCATCGTCGGGGTCGCCCCTTCCAATTTCTTCGGCTTCTACGTGGGCGCCTATTCGGACCTCATCCTGCCCATAGCCGCTTTCGCCGCGACCAATCCCGCTCAGCCCATTCTTGATAACGGCGGATGGACCTGGCTCAATATCATGGCGCGCATACCCCCAAGCGGTTCCATCTCAGAACTCACCGCCCGACTGAACGCCATCTATCCTCCTATTCGAAGGGCCGTTGACCCCTCTCCCTCCGAAGCCGCCAAGCCCGACCGCCTCTACCTGGAATCCGCGACAACCGGTGTTTCGGCTATTCGCGGCCACTTCTCTAAGCCGCTCTATGTTCTCTTAACCATGACTGGCCTCATCCTTTTGATTGCTTGCGCGAACCTCGCGAATCTATTGCTGGCCCGTTCCGTCGTGCGTTATCGCGAGCTCGCCATCCGGCTTTCCATCGGCGCGAGCCGAGGTCGTATTCTGCGGCAGCTGCTCACTGAGAGCGCCCTTGTTGCGGTTCTTGGGACCTGCGCGGGGGTTCCCATCTATCTCGCCTGCACGCGCGGATTAATTGCTTTTCTCCAATCCGGCTCCAACCAGATCTTATTTCTCGACACTGCCCCCGATTGGCCCTTTGTCGTAGGCATCCTTGCGCTGCTCTCTCTAACCGTGCTCCTGTTCGGTTTCGCGCCCGCCTGGCAAGCCATCCGCACCGGCTTGAATACTGCGTTGAGCGAAAGCAGTCACCGGCTCGCCGCAAAGACCTCCTTCGGCAGAGTCGTTGTTGCAGTCCAAATCAGCCTCTCTCTAGTGCTCTTGCTCGGAGCAACGCTCCTTTCGCGCAGTCTGTTCGATCTTCGTACTTTCAATCCGGGCTTTCGACGCGATCATCTTCTGATCGCGAACGTAGACACCACTCAATCCATACATAAGAACGCGGACGTGGTCTTATTCTTTGATCGTCTGCTCGAACAGGTCCGCACTCTCCCCGGCGTCCGCTCAGCCGCGGCTTCCGTCGTCGTGCCTTTAAGCGGACAGACTTGGCAGCAGAATTACGAAATCGTTGGAAAGCAAGCCGCGCATGTTCAACATAGTTTTGAGCACTGGGTTACCCCCGATTATTTCGAGACCCTCGGCACTCCGTTGATTCTCGGCCGCAACCTCGCGCCAACCGATTCCGCCAAATCGTTTCATGTCGCGCTGGTGAATCAAACCTTCGCAAAACTCGCGTTCGGTTCCTCAAACCCCATCGGCCGCCAGGTTTACGACAAAGATGAGAAGGACACCATAACCATCGTCGGTATCGTCGGCGATGCTCGATATCGCAGCCTGCGTGCTGATGCCCCGCCCACTATCTATCGCCCCGTTTCGCAGCTTCCCTCCGCATTCGGCTTTCTATTGGCCTTGAACTTGGAGGTCTGGACAAGCACGCCGCCGGCCGATCTTGCGCGGCCCATCGAGGGCATTGCTAAGCGTCTGGACAGCCAGGCTTCGTTGGAATTTCATACCTTCGATTCCTTGATCGATGCCAATCTCTTGTATGAGCGCCTGCTGACAGTGCTATCCATTTCCTTCGGCTTGATCGGACTTTTCTTGTCTGCGATTGGAGTTTACGGAGTGTCCGCTTATTCCGTCGCCCGCCGCACCTCTGAAGTCGGTATTCGCATGGCGATGGGCGCAACTCCCAGGACGATCTTGCGGCTTATATTCTCCGAGCAGCTTCGCGTATTAGCAATCGGCGTCGTTATCGGCGCCTTAATCTCCATCGCCGTGACTCGTTTTCTCCGAGCCTGGCTATTTGGCGTCTCCGCGACAGATCCATTCTTGTTTACATTGGCGGTTCTAATCGTCAGCGCTCTCGCTCTATTCGCCGCCTTCATACCAGCTCGTCGCGCCGCGCGTCTAAACCCAGTGGCGGCGCTTCGCTCCGAGTAACCGATTGCCGGGCGGGCCCCATAAGCGCGCTAACTTAATGCCTGAATTACCGCCGAATGCCGCGAAACGGGGGCAATGTCGAAAACCCGTCGGCGGACACTCTCCGAGATGCCGACTTATGGTCCAAGTGGATTCCAGGACTGAAGCTGTTTGTCCGAATCGATCAGCGCGAAAGCAGCTAACCTCATCAACACCCGCACTTTACTTTACTTCTATCCGTCTAATCGAAGAATTATTCAGAGGACATCAGTTACGATTTACGTTCGATCGCCGCAATTCTCGAAGGTAACTCCAGTCTGCGGTATCGTCGTTCTGCGGTGAATCCCTATTCGCCGGAGCCGCAGCTACGTTGTCGACAGCAGTTGTCCACGTGCGCGTTTACCGAGCTTATCAGGCAAAAAATCCTAGACCCGTGTAAAGCTTTCGGCGCTGCGTCTCAGACATTCGGTTCAAAACAATCGCAAGGTGCATCGAAAAGTAGTCGCCAAAAGCGGCCGCTAAGTTCGCAGATGGCGGGATATCGTCATCCAGCAGGTTGCCGTCGTGAAGCTGGCAGTGAAGATAGCCACCTGCTGGGAAGTTTCGAGGAAGTTGATATGTGGCGCACATGTTTATATGCTGAGCACATGTCCAAGATGGTTCCAATAAGAGATGTGCCGGAACGGTTGCATCGTACTCTGAAAAGTCGCGCCGCTCAGGAGGGTTTGAGCCTCTCGGACTTCATCAGGCGGGAACTGGAGCGCAGCGCGGAACGCCCCACAATGCGTGAATGGCTCGAGCATACGAAGCAGGCAAAGCCCATTCCAATGAAAGAGAGCGCGGCGCAAATCGTCCGCAAATTGCGGATGAACGGTGATAGTGCTGGATGCCTCGGTCGTTGTGGAGCTCCTCACCAACGACCGATTCGCGATTCGCTCAGGCAAGAGATGGCGAGCGACACCAGCGATGTGAAGATGTGCAAAGGGCACCGGGCGCGCGTCGTGCTGTTCGCCTAGCGATTGCACGCGAATCCGGGAGACTATAAAATCGCGCCGACGATGGCGCCTAGCAGCAGTGGTCCGACGTGCGCGAGCGCGAGGACCATGCCGCCGGCTCCGGCAAGGAAACCGAACAAAGGCATGCCGGTAACCAGAGAAGCAAGGAGAAAGAGAAGGGCTCCAAAGACGATGGCGGGTAGCAGGACCGCAATCATCGCGTTGCTTAGGTTGCCTGCTTTTCGCCCTCCCACGAAGCCGGCAATTAACGGCCCTAAGAGTGGGAGCCAAAACAGGAGAATCGACAGCACGAACATCCAAAGAATGGCACTGCTGACGCTTCCCGGCCGACTCGGCATTTGACAAGTCTCTCATAGCGCGTCCGCAAACCCCGCTCTAGCGTTAATCTTTAGGGGAACGAATGAAGGAGCCGGCCAGCAAGCGCGCAGAGAATCTGCGCAAGCAGTTGGAACACCACGAGTATCTGTACTACGTCCTGGATCAACCTGAAATCACGGACGCCGAGTATGACGCGCTTATGCGCGAACTGCGCGATCTTGAATCGGCCCACCCGGAATTGCGCACGCCCGATTCGCCTACACAGCGCGTGGGAGGCCAGCCGCGCGAAGGCTTTGTCAAAGTTCCGCACAGTTCTCCGATGCTCAGCCTCGACAATGCACTCAACGAGCAGGAGCTTCGGGATTTCGATACTCGCGTGCGGACACTTCTCAAATCAGAGGGCTATGAGTATGTCGCGGAGTTGAAGCTTGATGGCCTCTCGATGGCCGCGCACTACTCAGGCGGCAGTTTTCAGCAGGCTCTCACGCGGGGCAGCGGCGCCGTAGGAGAAGATGTCACGGTTAACGCGCGCACCATCCGGTCCCTTCCACTCCGCATCAGAAAGCAGCCGGTTTTAGAGCAGCCGTTCGAAGTGCGAGGCGAAGTGGTCATGCAGCGCCGCTCTTTTGAGCGCCTGAATGAGGAGCGCGAGCGCGCCGACCTTTCGCGATTCGCCAATCCCCGCAACGCGGCCGCCGGAGCTTTGCGGGCGCTCGATCCTTCCGTCACCGCCGCTCGCCAACTCGATTATTTTACTTATTTTCTGCTGCACGATGGCGGCCCTCTGCTCGCTAGCCATTGGCAAAGTCTAGAGACTTTATCGAAGGCTGGGTTCAAAGTAAATCCCTGCCGGAAGCAGTGCAAGAGTCTAGAGGATCTGCTTGGCTTCATTCGGGAGTGGGAAACAAAGCGCGATACCCTGCCTTACGAAATCGACGGGGTGGTCGCAAAAGTCGATTCGATCAAACAGCAGGAAAAACTCGGCTGGACCTCGAAGGCGCCGCGCTGGGCGATTGCATTCAAGTATCCGGCGCGCCAGGCCTCGACCGTGCTGGAACACATCGAGGTGCAAGTGGGCCGCACCGGCGCGTTGACGCCAGTAGCGCATCTGAAGCCGGTGACGGTGGGGGGAGTGACGGTTTCTCGCGCGACGTTGCACAACGAGGATGAAATCGCACGGCTCGGGGTTGAGATTGGGGATACCGTTCTAGTCGAGCGCAGCGGCGACGTTATCCCAAAAATCGTTCGTGTTGTCGAGCATGGCCGAAATCGCCATCGTTTCACTATGCCCGCGGCTTGTCCGGTTTGCGGCGGCCACATTGTTCGCGAAGAGGGCGAGGCGGCGAGCCGCTGCGTGAACACCAATTGCCCGGCGCGGCTGAGAGAATCGCTGCTGCATTTCGCTTCACGCGGAGTTATGGACATTGATGGAATGGGCGACGCGCTGGTAGATCAACTCCTCAAGCGCGGCCTGGTCGACAACATCGCCGACTTGTATCGCCTGACCGTCGAGCAACTTCTGGAACTCGAGCGCATGGGCAAGAAATCCGCTTCCAAAGTCATCCAAAACATCGATCATTCCCGCTCTCAGCCGCTTCCGCGCGTGTTGAATGGATTGGGCATCCCGTTTGTAGGCGAGCGGACGGCGCAGATTCTGGCTGGCCATTTCGGCAGCCTGGATGAGATCGCAAACGCCTCCACCGACAGCCTGCAGGAAGTGAATGAAGTGGGGCCGAAGGTTGCGGATTCCATACGGCAGTTTTTTGCCGAGGGGCGAAATCGTGAGCTGGTGGAACGGCTTCGCGCGGCGGGTCTACACTTCACCGGGCCCAAGGAGGCGCCGAAAAAAGGTCCGCTCACCGGACTGACATTCGTGCTCACCGGCACGTTGCCGACTCTGAAGCGCGAAGAGGCGAAGGAGCGCATCGAGGCGGCGGGCGGCAAGGTGGCGGGTTCTGTCAGCAGCAAAACCAGTTACGTCGTGGCGGGTGAAGACGCGGGCTCGAAACTCGACAAAGCGCGAGATCTGAAGGTGCCGGTCATCGACGAAGAGCGGCTGCTGGACTTGCTTCAGTGAGGCGCTTGATCTCCTGGTGGAAGCATTTTGCGGCAATCCTAGTATCCTGGGGCCCACACGGACTTTTTTTTCTTGCGGTTCTCGATTCCACGGGTCTTCCTGTCGTGGGGGGCGTCGACGCGCTGCTGATTGCGGTTGCGACCGAGAAGCCTCAACAGGCTTATCTTGCCGCGTTCTGGGCGGTTCTGGGGTCGCTCGGCGGCAGTCTTGTACTGTTCGCGGTAGCGCGGAAAGGCGGGGAGGTGCTGCTGTCGAAACACATCTCCAGCCGCACTGGAGCGCGCCTTCATCTCTGGTTCCAACGTTATGGTTTGATCACTGTGTTCATACCTGCGATTTCGCCCTTGCCTCTGCCCATGAAGATTCCGGTATTTTGCGCGGGCGCTTTGGAAGTGCGCTGGACATACTTCATCGCAGTTGTGCTGTCGGCACGAACAATTCGCTATTTCGCGCTAGCTTATCTCGGGCGGCATTACGGGCACAGAACATTTGAATATTTGCTGTCGCACGGAGTCGCTGTCGGAGTTATTGCGATTGCATTGGCTCTCGCGTTCATCATCGGCCTCAGAATCATTCAGCGGCACCATGCAGCGGAGGGGGAGCCCGAATGAATAGAGGTAAGCTGGCCATTCGCGACAGGCAGCGGCTATTTCCTTTACGATGAAAGAAAGGATCAAATGCCTCTGCAACTTACACCTGAACTGGAACAGCGCATTCAAGCCATCGTCAACGCAGGCGCATATTCTTCTATTGAAGAAGCGCTTAATGCCGCCGTGGGCGCCATAGAAACAGCGGCCACCCCCGGTTTTGAAGGCACCCACGATGAGCTTGAAACCCTGCTAGGGCAAGGACTGGCCTCACCCGATCTCTCAGAAGGTCAATTTTGGAGCTCTGTCGATCGTGAAACCCATGGGTTGCTCGCCGCTCACAAGCCCGAGCCGCGTGCGTGAAGATCACGTACCACCAAGCCGCACGGGATGATCTAATCCGCCAGTTTCGCTATTACATGATTGAGCAAAACGTTCCCGAGGTCGCGATTCGTTTCCGGGAAGCGGTGAGGACGACGGTAAAGGCGATCAGCCGGCAGCCCGCCATCGCGCCGCCCTGTATTCTGCGCAATCCGGAGCTTAGAATGTTGCGTTCTTGGCCTGTAGCGGGTTTCGAGACCATCCGGCTTTATTTCCTGCTAGAGAACGACACTCTGCGCATCATCCGTATTCTTCACGGAAAGCGAAATGTCAGGGTCATCTTGGAACGCGATCACTCTTCCAAGGATTGATGAATAGTAGCGCGCAGTCTTGTTTTCCGCGGCGAGCGGTTCATAAGGAGGGGGAAAAGCCATCGATCTTTTCCCCCGCGCGCAGTATTCGGCGAACATTCTTGCATCCCACCTGCTTTTGGCTCTCCCTCAACCTGCTGTTGGCTTCGGCCGTATTCACAGCTTCGCAGGATGACGGGGCTGAAAGCCTCCGGCAGGTCCGCCAGCACGTTGCGGCACAACTCAAGAAGTCGGCGAACTATACCTGCGTTCAAATAATCGACCGAAGCTATTTCAAGAATTCGAGAGACTTGCTCCCGGGATGCGCCTACGAGTCCGGCACTCCAACCAGAAAAGAAGTCATGCATGACCGTCTGCGATTGGACGTCGCGGTGTCTGAGGGCAATGAGATCTACTCCTGGCACGGCGAGAACAAGTTTTCGTCATCTGAGATTTCAAAGGTGGTTTCCAATGGCCCAATCTCTTCCGGCAGCTTCATAGGTTTCCTGAACAACATCTTTGTTTATCCGGGTGTGCAATTCAGCTACTTGGGGAAATCCTCAGCATCTATCGAGTCTTTCAGCTACATGGTTCCTTTGGCCGCTAGCCATTACCA
>JBAUUG010000157.1:0-2384 GCA_049582585.1 Bryobacteraceae bacterium
GCTATACCGGATTGTGGCCAATCTTTGCCTTGATCAGATCAGGAAGCGAAAGGTGCGCAAAGAGGAAAGCGCCTCAATTGAGACCGGCAGCGGCGAGGTGGACCGCTTCCAATTTCTGCCTGAGCATCGGGCGGACGTCGATCCGCAGCGGCAACTGATGAGCGCCGAAGTGAGCACGCGAATACAAGAAGTTCTGGAGCAGCTGACTCCTCGGGAGCGTCTGGTTTTCGAGATGCGCCATTTTCAAGGCATGAGATTGCGATCGATCGGAGAGGCGCTGGGAGTGACAGAGGAAGCGGCGAAAAACTGCCTGTTTCGCGCGACCCACAAAATGCGCGCCGCCTTGGGAGATTTCGTATGACTTGCCACGACGTGCAAACTAGGCTTTCTCTCTATCTTTACGGAGAGCTCGAGTTCGCTGAAGAGGAGGAGCTGGAGCAGCACTTGGGCGAGTGCGCGTTTTGCGAGCGCGCGCTCGGGCGAGAGAAGGCTCTGCACGCGAAACTGAATGCCGGGTACCAGGATGTGCCGCTCGATCTGCTTGTCGAATGCCGGCAGGAATTGAAGGCTGCGGTCCTTCAACGGGATGGCGGACGACGGCCGGTTGTTGCTCGCCTTTGGCGCTGGGCAGAGCCGCTTGGTTTCGGAGTCACGCGCTGGTCGATGCGGCTGGCGGTTGCATCTTTTTTGGTGGTCTCCGGTTTCACGGCTGCGCGGTGGCTCGACCGGCATGGCATGTCTGGCGATTTTCAACCCGGCAATCTGGCTGAGTCGGGTTTCATCAATCCCTCCGCGGTTCGTATTCGAGACATTCAGCCCGATGGCGGAAACCGGGTACGTATCGTAATCGACCGGTTTCGAGAACAGGAAGTAACGGGGCAGGTTGACGACCCCGACGTCAGGCGATTGCTGTTGGCCGGCATCAAAGACCCCGATCCTGGCATACGCGTCTATTCAGTCGAAATGTTCAACGGCCAGAACGGCGACGACATTCGCGACGCTTTGCTCGAGTGCCTGCGGCAAGATCCGAATGCAGCGGTGCGCCTGAAGGCCTTGGAAGCTTTGCGTCCGTTCACCGACGACGCGGCGACCAGAGATGCTTTGAAGTTCGTCATCGAACACGATGACAATCCCGGCGTCCGCTCGGAAGGTATCGACGTTCTGGTCCCCGCGCACCGGAGTAAAGAGATCAGCCCCGATCTGGCGAATACTCTACAAGAGATCATGCGGTCGGACCACGACGATTACGTCAACATGCGCTGCTTGCAGGTGCTGCAGCAGAGGAATGCATCGCACGACGTATATTAATCCGCTCTCGCGAAAAATTCGGTTCCAGCCAATCGAGTTCTGAATTCGTTCGTCCATAGTGCTGAGGAGTTAGTTTATGCATTTTTCTAAACTGTTTTTCGCACTGGTTGCCGGAAGCGTTCTGGCGGGAAGCCTTCTACAAGCGCAGACGAACCGCGACAACGACTTTTTCTTCGGGCCGCAACTTCACGCGAGCGGCAGCTATCTGGGAGTGAGCCTGGCCGACATTGACGCGGATCGGGCAAACGCGCTGAAGCTTGGTGAAGCGAAAGGCGTGGAGGTGACGCAAGTCTGGGAAGGCAGTCCCGCGGAAAAGGCGGGCATAAGGGCCGGTGACGTTCTTCTGAGCTACAACGGCGAAAACATTCTTGGCGCCCAGCAATTCGTACGGCTGGTTCAGGAGACGCCGCAGGGCAGGAAGATCAAAGTGCAGTTTTGGCGCGATGGCAGAATGCAAAGCGCCGCTGTGATCACGGGAGCGCCAGAGTTCCACCGAGTTCAACCGTTGGAATTGCCAAACGGTAGTCTTGCCGGGCTGGAAGGGCAAATACGGGAACTACAGACCTCAATTCCGCTCGAAATTCCGAGCCCGTTGTTGGCCTGGAAGAGCTCGGTGCTCGGAATAGAATGTGAACCGGTGGATTCACAACTGGCTCAATATTTTGGAGTAAAACAGGGTGTGCTGGTGCGCTCGGTCGAGAAGGGTTCCGCCGCGGAAAAGGCAGGATTGAAGGCCGGAGACGTGGTGACCGCCGTGGGAGAACGGAGCGTGGCGAGCCCGAGGGACGTGAGCTCCTTCCTGCGCACGCAGCATAAGCCTGGGGAATCGGTTACAGTCGCGCTGGTTCGGGACCATAAAGCTTTATCCGTGAGCGTGGTTCCGAGCGATGGCCGGGAATAAGCACCGCTATCTAACGGTTAACGCGATTCTCTTTTGATCTATCGCGGGACCCTCTTCAGCCGTTACTCGGATTTCGTACTCGCCAGGACGGAGAGACACGTTGGTAGCGAAAGGAATCGCATCAGTCGCGTCCGCCGGCGGAATTTCCGGCAACTTTCTCAGAACTTCTTTACCC
>JBAUUG010000158.1:0-2062 GCA_049582585.1 Bryobacteraceae bacterium
GAGAGCGGGAGGGGTGTGAATCTGGAGGACGGCCACACATGCGTGACCGCCGACAACCTTAATGCTCTGGTAGACGAGGCTTTGAAAGGGCGGGCTGCGGCTGCCGGAATAGCGCAGTTTGAGGCGATTTATTGGGTCGTTCCCGACGCCTCGGGTGTGCCCGGGTGCAATTCGCGCGATGAGCTGTTGGCGTTCTGGCAGGAGGTTGTGCGTCGCCTGGCTCATGGCGCGGCGCCCCAAAAATTCGTGTTCGATACGAACGTCTTCTGAAGCGGAGGAAAATCGGGATGAGAATAGAGTTTTCCGAGTTTTTTACGCGCTATCTGGATCCGCTCAGGGAAGAGTTAGCGGAATGGGGGGCGTTTGCCGGGTTGCACGAGCGAGGGCGCGATTCCGCGATGGACCGAGTCCGGAAGCTGGCATCCACGGCCATTGCAAAAGCGGGTTTGGGCGCTCCGGCCAGGCTGGCTCGAGCGCACGGGAAGGTGGCGGACATTGAGAGGGCGCAGCAGTCGATCCGGGATCGGATGAAGGTTGCGTACAGGAGGCTGATCGGGGTTGCACCCTTCAGCTCCCAGAGGCCGCTCCGGAAAGCGATTGAGGGCTTGATCGACTTCGTCGTTCTCATTCTCTTCCCTGCGGCGTACCTGGCCGCCTGGCCGGTCGCGGCGCTCCGTGGGTGGAGGGTGTCGCGTCTCGAAATGCAAGAAGGCGCGTTTCTGAGGTTGGAGAAGGCCACAGTGGATTATCTAACTATCGAATTCGACTGGTACTTCGAGAAGGGTGAAGAGGCGAGGCGCGCCAATGGCTCCGCTGGTCGAGCCGCGGCTGTGGGCGGTAGGCCGGCCGATTTCACGGGCGGGTTTACCGAGTATGAGGTGAAGCAATGAGCAAGAAAGTTGTCGTGACCAGCCGCGATCTGCGGAAAAAAGCCTTCACGGAAGCAAAGAGCGAGATCGCGGCCGAGCTGGATGCTCAGATCGGGGCGATTCATGTGGGGACGCACCTGGACGCTGTGACGAAGGTTGAGGAGGCGATCAAACACGGAGCGGCGGGCGTGGAGATTCTAGCGACTGATCACATGTATGGCGATTTTCAGGAGGCGCTTGCCGACACAGTTGCTTCTGTGACGCATCTCAACAAGCTCGAGAAGCGGAAGGACGATGCGGAAAAGAAACTGGATGCGTTGCCGGTTTCGAGTCTCGTTCATCTTGTATTGGCGCTTTGCTATATCGGCGCCTTCATTGTTGCGTTCTTTACCGAGTTGAAACTGACAGACGCCATGGTGGATCTGCTCGGGTATCGAAACGACGATCCTACAGGGAAGGCGATCGGTGCGGCCTTCGCATCTTCGATGCTGGTGTTCGATCTCATATTCACACGGCTCGGGTTGGTAAGTGATCCCTGGCCGTTGTTCGGATTCGGCGCGGATCGTGATACCGAAGGGGATCCAAGCCGGCCATGGATCGGAGGACGTTTTACAGCGCTGGGTGGCATCGCAATCATGCTGACCCTGATTGGGGTCGGAGTCCTCCAGGGAATTGCCGTGGTTAAAATGGCGCCGACACGGCCCATTGACGCCGCGGTGCAGCATTTTCACCGGGACTTGACGGATGCCGAGAACCGAATCGTGGAAGACAGCGCGCTGTTTTTTTCGGTCTGCGTGCTCATTTCGGGGGGATATATGGCGGCGGCGGGGACCCGCGAGCTTTCGATGTGGTCCGAGCGCCGTCGCCTTATTGCCTTGATCGCTGCGGCCGATCGGGAGAGCCGGATTGTAAATCATGAGCTCGATAAGACGGAGAAGCCGCTACTCGCTGGCGCGCTGGAAACAGCCGGCATTCCCTGCCTTTGGCTGTCAACCGCTTCGCACCAGGATCTCGTGGATCGTCTGGCAGCATTGACGGGGCTGGTTAACGGTGTGCCTGCATCTGCGCCTGATGGAATTCGCAGGGCAGCTGCGGCGGAAGGCACAGTTTTCGGGTCCGGAAAACATCTGGCTCTCAGCCGGGCGCGGTTGAAGCCTGCTCCGCCTCTGGCAACTCCGCGGCGAAGCTGGCGC
>JBAUUG010000159.1:0-4101 GCA_049582585.1 Bryobacteraceae bacterium
ACCGCATGGTCGTGACAACCGGCGCACCATTTGCTGGGCTTGGTCCCGATGACGGATTGCATGTATTCGATTGATTTCCGATAGAACTGATTGTTGAAGGAAGCGAAGTGGTGAGCGGAACTCTTCCATTGATCGTAAATGTCACGGTGGCATTCGCCGCATTTCTTCGATTCCATGAAGAAGGCGGAGGGAACGAGGCGGTCGTCTGTAGTTTTAGCGGCGGAAGGGAAAAATGGGCTGCTTGGACCTGCGCCCTCCTGGTACATCGATAGCGGAACCGTTCTCGAATTGACGATGTGATCTTCCGGGTGCGGCAGGACGACGCGGTAACAGATACCGGCGATTAAGGCCAATGCCGCAGCGGCGGCGGAAACTGCCGCAAGCTGGAGATGTTGTTTTCGCGCAAAGAGTATGGCGACGGCGGCGAGGGAAATTACGACGTGAATTAGAAGGATGATTTTGTGATCGCGAGTATTTCCGATCACGGCGAGCACGACGCCTGAAGCGGCGGCGGCCAGCATCCACATGAGCCGCGGCTGAGTCCGGGAAAGAATCAGCGCAACAATGCCGACTACAGCTCCCAAGGCAACATGGAGCAATAGATTTACAACGTTGAAGGCGGTCGCGGTGGGGAATGCCCAAAGGAGAGCGCTATTGACGAGAAGAATGGCGGCTGAGAGCGCGCATAGAAGTGTGAGGCGGCGATTCACGGCGCACCGCTTGCTGACGCGCGCGGCTCGGTAGGCGCGAGAGGGCGGATGAGCCGCAAAGCTGGGCGCGTGAGATAGTCGCGAACGTATTCCGCGTGCTCCGCGTCATCGGGGAAGTGCTCGTTCTGCTTGTATGGATAGGCGCTCATGGCGTGAAATGGGAGCGGAGTAACGCTCTGGCTGAAGGCGGTATTCGCGTCGGCATCTTTTGCCCAACCATCGACCAATAACAGAAAGTCCCTGGACCATCCTTGGGGTAATGGGGGAAGCTGGGCGGACGAAAACTGCAGTTTCAATTCGTCTCCAGCAGCCATTACTACCAACCGGTCGTCGACGTCTTTCACCAGCGTCTGGACATCTCCGTAGCGGGTATAAAGACCGGGCGTGGGGTTCCAGCTTGACACGGGCGCGACCTGATCGTAAAGAAATTGTTCGGGCTGTTGGCGAGTTGGATCGATCACCGGCCGCGAGAAGCCACGGAAATGCAGATCCGCTGAATCAGCGTCAATGGACGTGAGGCGGACGCGGGGAGGGCGGGCATCCTCGATCAAGAAGATTTCGTCCCAGTAGAGGCAGAGATTGGTGACGATGCGAACTTCTCGAGAGCTGGACAGGAATTTATCGGTGAGATCGACCACCATGGCCTTGGGCTTGCCTGACGGCATCCCCATATCCTGAACCACGGTCTGCCATTTTCCGGAGGCGTCTTTTACCTGCAAGTACGGAAAGACGAGCCCTCCTTTACCGTCCTGCGCAGCTCCCATAAAGGTGCTGCCGTCGGCCCAATCTACCCAGCCGTTTAGAACCAGCGCGGCGCGATTCTCTGCGGCCACTTTGCCGAAATCGAGATCGAGCGTATGCAGCTCGGCAACGCCCGCCTTGTTGTGAGGGAATCCATCCGGATACGTTTGATCCAGTCGGGCAACGCGCGCGGTTACATCCCTGCCGTGATCTTCGGTAGCGCGGAGCGGGTGGATCTTTTTTGCAGCGCCGAAGAGTCGAAATTCCGGATAGGGCGGCGACTTAAATTTTTCATTGGTGTAGATATCAATCGCCGATGGGTGATCCACGGCGATGAGCTGCACCTTGTCCATATAAGACACTTCGTGAAGCTCTTCCGTAATATGGATCCGATACTCGCCCGATTCCGGCTTCAGCGCGGGACCCGGTATCTGGATGTACTCCTGATGATCCACCGGGAAATAACTTCCATCGCCGGAACTGGCACCGAGCGGCGCTACTCCCAAGACATCGGTAATGAACTGGAACGCGTTGCCGTTCCAGGTGAAGATCATGGGGCAAGAACCGGAAAGGCGCTGCGCTTCGGCAATGTTCAGCGCTTCGCCGCCCTTTTTATGCATTTCGTTCTGGATCAATCCATTGGGCCAAGTGATCCGTATGGTGTCCGCGTCGGCGCGCCCATCCATAGCGAAAGCGAGCGGCACGCCCTGATAAATGCGCTTGTCGTAGAACGCTCCGGACTTCATCTCGACGGTTGCGCCGACCGCTGCTTTGATGTTCTTTATGCCCTCGATGCGAACGCCCAACCAGCGCTGAGAGGGCGAGGCATTCAAATAAATATGAAGCGAGCCGTCGGGCAGAATCCGGGCATAATCTTCGCGATTGTCGCCGTTGAAATCGGCGCGAACGCTGGATGGGGCGGTCTTTGCGTTCTCAGCGCGGACCAGCTTGCCGGAATTGTTCTGAACGGCTAAGAGCTCGGGGCTGTAACTCACCACATCGAGGAAGCCGTCGTGATTGAAATCCTGAACGTCAAGCGAAGAGGCGCCTGCGGGGATGACCGGAAGCTCTTCGGATTCGAAGACGCCGTTGAGCTTGTCGCGGTAGAGAACGGCGGGACGATCAGCGTAGGAGACCACTACGTCGCGGGCAGCGGTGTCCTCGCGGATTGCGAAAGCGACGGCGCCAAGAGCATTGCCCTTCACGAATGGGAAGTCTCGGGTGCGATCTTCAAATTTCCCGTTTCCATCATTCCGCATGAGCACCGGATTCGGCCCGAAGAGGAGCAAATCGAGATCGTAATCGTGATCGTAATCGAGCCACAGCGCTTTGGTTGCGCCAGCCGTGCCAGGCAGATCTAGAAATTTCGTAAAAGCGCCGTGATTGTTGTGGAACAGAGCCGCGCCCGTGCCGGTGAGGACGCAGAGGTCGGGCAATCCATCATTGTCGAAGTCGCCAGCGGAAATGTCGCGGATGTCATGCAGGCCTTCTAGGCCGGAGTTCTTTGCCAAATCGGTTCCGCGTTTGAACAGCGCCACACGATCGCGAGACCAGATCAGTAGATCGGCATGGCCGACGCCCTCTGAATCGATCAATTCCAGGTGAGAATCCTTGGGATCCCAGCCCGTACTCACGACATGATCGTCGTAGCGGGTGGGCTCATTTTCGGCTGATGGCCGAGGGTCGGGCGGATCGTAGAGCTCAGCATAGAAGCACCATTCCATGTCTTCCGGAACGGCAGCGCCTTCATTGCGTTTTTTAGCTTCTTCGAAGGCTTGACGTTCCTTGAGGGCGGCCTCTTTGTCGCCCGCGCGTTGATAGAGGGTGAAGAGCTGAAAGTGCGGTCCGGCAAGATCCGGATTGAGCTTCTCGGCCTCGAGGAATTCGGGAAGCGCTGCCGCGGTGTTTCCTTTCGCTCGCAGCACGGCGGCAAGATTATAGTGCGGGATGGGCTCGTTGGGTGTCAGGGCGATCATGCCGCGCAACTGCTCGATAGCCTTGTCGTACTCTCCGGCGCGCTTGTAAGCGATTCCCAAGTTGAACCAGGTGTGTGGAATCGAGGGATCTTGTTTCTGCGCACGGATCAGCTCATTGACTCCGGCATCGGTTTGGCCGGCTCGGAGGAGCGCCAATGCATAGTTAATGCGCTCGCGGACGGAATTGGGCTGAAGCTCGAGGGCGGCGCGCAATTCGTCGACTGCCTGGGCATGAGTATCCGGATTCTCGTAGAAGGCTTTGCCGAGGTTGCGGTGCTCCCAGAGGCGGTCTTGCTCTGAAAGGCGATCGGGGGATTGCGGGGTGTCCGCGGCGATGAGGATGAGGGCGCACACGGCGGGTATGAGCGAAAGAGTTCTGATGAGGCTCATTCGGAGGGTTGAAAAGGCCATTTTATAAAAGAGACGTTTGGGCGTACATCCACCGTTAGATGGAGGCTGGGGGTTAGTTCGCGGGGATTAGGCGGCTTTTTCGATCGTCGCGGCGCGGTTTTCCTCTCTCAAGAAGCGTTCTTTGCGCAGTTGCTTGAGGTCGGCGCCGGTTTCGGCGTTCCCGCGCTGTGCTTCGAGGATAAAAACGCGCAATTCGTGCAGCTCCTGCTTGCGTCTTTGATCGGTCTCTTTCTTCTTCTGCGATTCGAAGCCAATTTCGACTC
>JBAUUG010000160.1:0-2253 GCA_049582585.1 Bryobacteraceae bacterium
ACCCGGAGGAATACCGTCAGCGCGGCCTGGTTCATCTTCGGCAATTGAACCACAGGGCTGCAAAGGCTGATCTGGAAGCCTATTTGCGACTCGAGCCCAACGCGCCCGAACGCGAAAAGGTGGAGAATCAATTGCGATTGATTGAACGCTGGAAAGCAGGCTTGAACTAGCCCGCTGCCGCTTCTAATTTCCTCACCCGATCCGCAATGATGCGCAAATCTCGAACAAACAGCTCATATTCTTCTTCATATCGTTCCGGCACGCGCAAAATGGCGGAAGGATGTACAGTTGCGACAAACTCTTTGGCCCAAGCATGCGGGAAGAATTTTCCTCGCTCCGCAGTGATCCGGAAGGTGCGACCCATCAGCGATTGCGCAGCGGTCGCGCCAAGGCAAACGACTAATTCCGGTTCGATCGCCGCCAATTCTGCCTCGAGCCAAGGTTTGCACGCTGAGATTTCAATCCCGCTCGGCTTAGCGTGGATGCGCCGCTTCCCGCGCTCGACGAACTTGAAGTGCTTCACGGCATTCGTGACATAGATCTTCTCGCGGTCGAGCTCCGCCTCATGCATAGCTTTGCTGAGCAGGCGGCCTGAGGGCCCGATGAAGGGATGACCTTTTTGATCTTCCTCATCGCCCGGCTGCTCGCCGACCATGACGACCTTTGCGTCCGGTGGCCCTTCGCCAAACACGACCTGAGTCGCGTGCCGGTATAGCTCACAACCCCGGCACGTGGGAGCTGACGCTCGCAACTTCGCTAAATCGCGTGTCGCCGGAACCCATTCCGCTGCCGACACAGTTACCCGCGCACCATCTCCGCCGCGGACGCCTCGGGGCCGGCTTCAAAATCGCCCGCGTCTTCGGATAGCTCGATCGGCATTTTGAAGTCCTCGAGGTCGCCGGATGAATCGAATTGCGCGTCGAAAGGCGCTGAAACCACTTTGACGTTGGAGCAAAGCTCCGGAATCAGATTCTCGCTGACGGCAAGATCTATCAATTCCAGCGTATTCTTGATCCGGCAGTACGTCACGGTTGATAGATCGATCTTTCCAACCGTCGGCGCAATTCTGCTCAAAGCTTCGCGATCGTTTGAGAAATGAATCGGCGTTCGAATACACGCCGGAGTGGAGGCCGTCAGTGAATTGATGTAAGTCGGGTTCCAATCGATGTCATTCACCAACCGGTCGTGAACCACATCCGCCATGCCGAGTCCGACGCCGCTGTGGTAAGTCAAATCGCTAAGGCCGCGCGCGTAAATACGGTGGACCTTCGGCGTATCCGGGAATGGATTGTAATCTCCATTCACGCTGCGATTGATCACCTTCGTGTCCATGCCCGCGCCGCTGATATTCTTTCCGATCTCATCCACGATGAGAATGTCGATCTCGGGGGCAGGCAGCTTCACCATCCAAGATTTCACTTCGCGCAGCAGTGCTTCTTCGCGCGCCATCATGGCTTCAGCGCCTTCAGAAGAGCTCACGGCCACCAGTCCCGCAGTTTCGTGATGCGCGCCCTCCTGTATTGCCAGGCCGCCGAGTATCTTGCCCGTCGAGAAGACTTTCGAGCCCACGCTGCGGATCATTCGCTCCAGCCCGAGACGATACGCGAACGTATGGTACTGCTGGGCGCCGGCAAACTTGCCGACTCCGATCGCCAGCATTTTGAACAGCCCGCTCTCAATCGCTCCTGAGAAATCGGTGTGCCACTTCACTCGCGCAATTAAAAACACGCCCTCGGATTCGTAGGCATTCCGGTCCATGAAGGTCTCGATGCCTTCCGGCGTTCTTCCCGTCGGCACCACCTCGAGCGAACTACGGACGGGCGCACCCACAATTGCTTCGTGAATGCCGTAATGCGCGAGCACATCCGCCTGACCTTCAGCCGTTGCCGCGCCGTGACTGCCCATGGCCGGAAAGATAAACGGCTCGGCCCCCTGCTCTTTCCAAAACTCGACCACCGCCTTCACGATGGTCGCGAGATTCGAAATGCCACGGCTTCCTACTCCAAGCGCTATCCGCGCGCCCTTCGGAACCCGCGAGGCGAAATCCGCTTGCGAGAGTTCCGCACGAATGTGTTCAGGGATATTAGAAATGCGCCGGTCCGGGAAGGATTGACGCGCCAGCACGAATCGAGGGAGATTCATGCTATCAGCATACTCTTGAAAGCACGACCGTCGTTGTTAAAACAACGACAAGACATCGCTCGTGATTCCTCCGGCCGTCAGACAGTTTGCGCCGAAGGGTCAGGGCATAGA
>JBAUUG010000161.1:0-8122 GCA_049582585.1 Bryobacteraceae bacterium
CATGCGTTCTTCCGCACCCGTGATCACGGTCGGGAAGAAGCGGGTTACTCCTGTCGTGAACATGACGCCAATGGATCTTGCGATGGCCTCATGCGAAGCAGCCGGGTCGTTGTAATCCACTCCGGCAAAGCCGTTCACCTGCACATCGATGAGCCCGGGAGCGACACCCTCCTCTACAGCCGGTGGCCGGATGAGGTCGTCGACAGCTTGGATCGCGCGATCATATTCGACCTGAACGACGGATGATCCGCCCGCGAGCCGTCCGGTTGCTTTATGCGACATAACTGCTCAAGTCTGTTTTTTGCACAGATTACGCACAGCCGCGCTTCTGGAAGTTCGCGGCGTCATTGCACTTAGAAGATGTTGAAAAGGCCCTTTCATCGCCGGAAAAAACTAGCCTTGCAAAGCTATCTGCTGTACAACGTTATTAGATCCGCCGCGGGTGCTGGATTCGCAGATAATCTCGGGGGAGGTGACTGCGGGTTTAGTGCTCGCGTGTGGACAAAATCACGTGGTGACAAGACCACGTGTTGACAATTCATGGGATTGGGCTGGCTGACGGTTAGCCCAAAACTCAGGGCAGAAATCAAGTCGTCCGACATCCACTGCTCGGTTGCGATAGGTTTCTGCCCTGGACGTTTTAAGCCCCAACGGGCTCCGTCTCGGGAACGCGTGTCACCGCAGTCAACCAGCCGAACTCATCGTCGGTCTCGCCATTGACAATTTCGAAGAAGCGGCGCTGAATCTTTTCGGTAATCGGCCCCATGCGGCCATTGCCCACGAGAATACGATCAATGGAGCGGATGGGAGTCACTTCCGCCGCCGTACCCGTGAAGAACACTTCGTCCGCGATGTACAGCATTTCGCGAGGGATGACCGTTTCGACGATCGGCAGCTGGAGTTGGCCGGCAATTTTCACGACTGTGTCTCGCGTGATTCCCGGCAGAACAGATGCGCCGAGCGGAGGCGTCAGGATCTTGCCGTCGCGGATCACGAAAATGTTTTCTCCAGAGCCTTCACTTACATAACCGGCTTCATCTAAAGCAATGCCTTCAGAATAGCCGTTGACTTCCGCCTCCATGCGGATGAGTTGCGAGTTCATGTAATTTGCTCCGGCCTTCGCCAGCGCCGGCAGGGTATTCGGCGCGATACGGCTCCAGGACGAGACACAAACATCGACTCCTGCTCCGACGGCCCCTTCACCCAGATACTGACCCCATGGATAACACGCGATGTACGTTTCAATTGGGTTATCGCCGGGCAAGACGCCAACGTCCCCGTATCCGCGCAGGACGATCGGCCGAATGTAGCAGGGACTGACGTTGTTCTCCCGGACGACATCGACCATTGCAGTGGTCAGCTCGCCTACCGAATACGGCAAGCCCATACGATAGATCTTGGCCGAATCCACCAGGCGGCGGGCGTGGTCCTGAGCGCGGAAAATCGCCGGACCTTGCCGTGTCTCGTAGCAGCGCACGCCTTCGAAAACAGAACTCCCATAACTGACCACATGGGATAGGACGTGAATCTTGGCGTCATCCCAAGGGATGAGCCGACCGTTGTACCAGATCTTGTCGGTAGTCTCGACCATGCTTGCGATTATAACGGAGAAATCGCGAGCAATAGCTTCCCGGGAGTGTCTATGCTCATGGAGAGATCAGATGAAAGCAGTTGTTTTGCATGCATACGGCGGCGTCAATCAGTTGCGGTACGAGGACGTAGCAACGCCGGAACCCGGACCCGACGAAGTGCTGGTGAAGGTTGCCGCGACGAGCGTAAATCCCATCGATTGGAAGATACGCAGCGGGGCAGCGAAGGACAGAATGCCCGTGAAGTTTCCCGCAATTTTGGGACGCGACGTTGCCGGAACGGTAGTTAAAACCGGGGTGAACGTCAGAACTCTACAAATCGGGCAACCGGTGATCGGGCTGGTGAACGGCAGTTACGCAGAGTACCTGACCGCGCGAGCAGACCACCTCACCGTCGTGCCGGACGGCCTTGACCTGGAACAATCGGCTGCTCTGCCGCTGGTCGTAACAACCGGTGCGCAACTGATACAGCACATCCGCCCGAAACGAGGAGACCTGGTGCTGGTGACCGGAGCGTTGGGAAGCATAGGCCGCTCGGCAGTATATATGGCCAAGAACGACGGCGCGCGGGTGATCGCGGGAGTCAAAACAGAGCAGAAAAAGGAAGCGAGTTCGTTAGCTGTAGATCAGGTAGTTGGGATCGACGATTCCAGAGAAATCGCCGAGTTGCCGGAGCTGGATGCGATCGCAGACACAGTTGATCACGATGTCATCGGCACGCTGATTCCGAAACTGAAGCCCGGGGGCGTGCTCGGGTCCGTGTTGGGAAAGCCCAAAGAAGCTGAGGGAAAAAATATCCGCGTGGAAGCGTTCATGGCAACTCCGGACGCATCTCTGCTAAGGCAGATGGCCGACGCTGTTCGGGATGGGAAGCTGATCATTCCAATCGTCAGGCGGATGAAACTTAGCGAAGCGGGGGAAGCCCAGACACTGGCGGAAAGAGGTTCATTAGGCGGGAAGATTCTGCTGATTCCTTGATCGCGTATGTTGACTTTGCGGCTACCCTACCCGTAATCTCACGTAATGGACCGCCGCCAATTTTTCTCCGCTGCCGCTGGCCTCACAGTCGCCTTCCAAGCCGACGCCCTCTTGCGCGCTCAATCCGCCGTCTCCGACATCTCCGCTCGTCCCGCCGACTCTGTCGCCCGGGATGAAGACTTCTGGTTCAACGTCCGCCACGCCTTCACCGTCGATCGCAACATGATCAACCTGAATAATGGCGGCGTCTCGCCCGCTCCCAAGATCGTCATGGACACCGAGATACGCTACCTCGAAGTCGAAAATCTGAGCCCGTCATATTACATGTGGAACATTCTCGATCCCGGCATCGAAACTGTGCGACGCCGCCTTGCGGAATCATTCGACTGCGATCCCGAGGAAATCGCCATCACGCGCAACGCCAGTGAAGCGCTCGAAATCGTTCAGCTTGGCATGGATCTCAAGCGCGGCGATGAGGTCCTTACGACCAACCAGGATTACCCGCGTATGATCGCAACTTGGCAGCAACGCGAACGCCGCGACGGGATCGTTCTCAAGCAAATCACTTTCCCCGTTCCACCGCCGAGCCTGGATTACCTCGCTTCTCGCATCGAAGAGAACATCACGTCCAAGACAAAGGTCATCCACATCTGCCACATCACCAACCGCACGGGCCAAATCTTCCCTGTGAAGAGGATCTGTCAAATGGCGCGTTCACGCGGCATTGAGGTCGTGGTCGACGGCGCTCACGCCTTCGGCCAATTCCCGATCAAGCACGATGATCTCGATTGCGATTACTACGGCACCTCTCTTCACAAATGGGTGCTCGCGCCCATTGGCACCGGTTTCCTTTACGTACGTAAGAACAAGATTCCATCCATCTGGCCCATGATGGCTGCGCCTCCCGAAATGAACGGCAATATTCGCAAATTCGAAGAGATCGGCACTCATCCGGCATCCCAGCGCAACGCTATTACCGAGGCGTTGAATTTCAGCGAAAGCATCGGCCTCGAGCGCAAGGCGGAGCGGCTTCGCTACCTGCGCCGTCGCTGGTCCAATTCCTTGCGCCAGCTGCCCGGCGTCAGAATCCTCAACAGCGACGATCCAGAACAATCCTGCGGCATCGGCTTCATCAGCGTGGACGACTTGGATGCGCCTAAACTATCGGCCTATCTCTGGCAGAAGTATCGCATCTGGACTGTTGCGATCGTCACACCCGGCGAATACGAAGGCCTTCGCATCACCCCTAACGTATACACGACCCTTGAAGAAATCGATACATTTACCAGCGTAATGACCAAAGTAATCAAGTACGGTTCGATCCCTGCAGTTTGAAGGCGGAGTTTACTGCACAGACCTGTGCTTAGGGAATTGGATCATGTCGTGACGTTGGCAGGAGCGCGATGGAGAGCGCGCCCAGCATGGCAATGCCGAACACGACCGCGAGCGGAGCAATGTAGCTGCCCCAATGTTGCCGCAACATGGAAACCAGATACGGGCACCACGTCTGACCAATGGTGTTCAACGGAAGAATCAAGCCCATGGCCCGTGCCAGCGTGTTCACCCCGAACTGCTCGGCAGCCATCAGCGGAATCAAAATGTAGTCTGCGCCCATGGCGAAGCCAAAAGCAACTGCGAAGACGGGGAGTGATGCCGCCCTCTCCGGTTGGACAGAAAGCAAAAGAGGGATGCAGATCGCCACGACGACATAGGTCGCAGTCATGACAATTTTTTTCGGAAAGAGATCGGCGAGATATCCGACACTCAGGCGTCCAATAATACTAGACCATAGGATAAGTACGGAGGCATTCGTCCACGCCGCATTCAATGCCCTCTGATTCGTGAACCCCTCATCCCGGAAAACGAATTTCATGTGAATATTGATCGCCCCGATCGCAGCGATCGAACAAATGCTGCCAACTGAAAGGAGCCAAAAGGGCCACTTGCGCAGCAAATACGAAAATGATTGAGCAGGCGTTTTCATGTCGTTAGGTGCATGATCCGCGCCGTCAGCGTACTGGCCTACTTCGGCGGGCTTATCCTTGAGCAGCAGGATGTCGAGTGGCCAGGCGATGAACATGACGGCGCCGACGGCTATCAATGCCGTTCGAAATCCGTGGCTTTCGGTAAATGAGCGAACAAACAATGACCCGAGGCCGCCCAGCAATCCGACCCCGACATACACGAGTCCCATAGCTCTGCCGCGCTTCTTAGCAAACCAGTACGAGACCAGAATTTGGTGCGGAATCGGTCCGGAAATGATGTATCCCAGCGTGTAAATAAAATACAGAGCGAAATAAAGGGCGATGGCGCCCCGCATAGAGCCCAAGCCAAAGAATGAAAGCGCGGTCAGGCCAGTACCGACGATGATGAGTTTTCTTGGACTGAAGCGGGGAATGACGATCGGGCCGACCCAGACGGTCAGCAAAGCCGCGAGCGGGAACCCAAGCGTGATTTGACTCAAGCTCCAATGGAACGTCTTCTGGAAATAGTCGTAAAAGAAGGGAAGGTTGTAGTACGGAATGCCGAGCGCAACGCCAAGCGTGATGAACTCGATAGCAACGATCCACCAGCCATAGAAAGCCGAAGGCCTCGAGACGTTTCTGCGATTCGGCATGGTCGTAGAATCTGAATGATCGGACATGAGAAATGATTATCGCGGATCTGGCGCAAATTGACGGCCCAAGGTATCCTGCACGCCGGCGAACCCAAAACATAGTTGGCGGGGCGAGTCCAATTCAGGCAGCCAACTTTTCACTCGGGCACGTCACTCTTGATCCTAATGGAGGCCAGATACCCTGGCACAATCAGGATCAGGAAGAGATCTATTTCATTCTGGAGGGTGTCGGGGAGATGTGTCTCGGCAGTGAGAAGGCTACGCTCCATGCGGGTCAGGCTGTGTACATCCCGCCTGGAACTTTTCATCAGATCACGAACATCGGCTCGATCCCGATGCGCATGATGTACTGCTACGGGCCAGCGGGCGACGTTGCACATTGGCGACAGGAACTTGCCGGCACTCTGCCCCGTGCTGGGATCGAGGCGCCCGCTCTGCCAGAGGGTGCCCAGCCGCAATGCACTGCCCAAGAGTGACCGAGCGCCAATGAACGAGGGACGAGTGCATTCGGTGGGCGTCATCATGAATGGCGTAACAGGCCGGATGGGTCTGAATCAGCACCTTCGCCGCTCATTATATGCACTCATCGAGCAGGGTGGGCTCCGCATCTCGGATGACGAAGTAATTATGCCGCGACCTCTACTTGTAGGCCGGAATGCTCATAAATTGGACGCAATCTCCCGCGAGTTCGGCGGCCTTCCTTATTCGACCGATCTGGACGGGGCGCTCGCCGACCCGCAATATTCGATCTATTTCGACGCGCAGATTACGGCGGCGCGGGCGGATTCCGTGCGCAAAGCGATTGAGGCGGGCAAACACGTCTATTGTGAGAAACCCGTGGCGGCCTGCACGCAAACCGCTTGTGAGCTTTACCGGCTCGCGCGCACGGCCGGCATCAAAAGCGGCGTAGTACAGGACAAGCTCTGGCTGCCCGGCTTGTTGAAGCTGCGCACTCTGCGCGATCTTGGCTTTTTTGGCCGAATATTATCGGTACGCGGCGAATTCGGTTATTGGGTCTTTGAAGGAGACGTCATTCCGGCGCAACGCCCATCCTGGAACTATCGCAAAGAACATGGTGGCGGAATCATTCTCGATATGCTCTGCCATTGGCGATACGTGCTCGACAATCTGTTCGGAGCTGTGAAAGCGGTCTCATGCCTCGGTGCGACCCATGTAGCCGCCCGCCGTGATGAGGCCGGCAATCTCTACACGTCCACCGCCGACGATAGCGCCTACGCGACGTTCCAACTCGAAGGGGACATCATCGCGCAGATGAACTCCTCGTGGTGCGTGCGCGTGCGCCGCGACGACTTGTTCACTTTGCAAGTGGACGGTACGAAAGGGTCGGCGGTCGCCGGTCTCCGGGATTGTTGGATTCAACCTTATGGTGCGACGCCCCGGCCCGTATGGAATCCCGATGCCGCAAGCGCTCTTAATTACTTTGATACCTGGCAGAAAGTCCCCGAGCAGACTGTCTTCGAGAATGCTTTCAAACGGCAATGGGAGCTGTTTCTACGCCACGTTGTTAAGGATGAACCGTTTCCATGGGATCTTCATGAAGGCGCAAAAGGTGTGCAGCTGGCTGAGAAGGGCTTGGAATCCTGGCAAAAGCGCTGCTGGGTGGTTGTTCCGTCGCTCGAAGCCTAGCCGTTTTGCTCAATGCCGGCTAGCGAGAGCACTAAGCGCATTCTTCTGACTGCGAGTTCTGGATCGGGAAAAAGTCCGATCTGGTCCGCCAGCCTGAATAGTTCAGCCAAATGCACAATGGAGCGCGCTCCTTCCTGCCCGCCGGCCATCCGGAAGTGTTGTTGAAACCCATTCAAGTACGCGAGGAAAACGACGCCTGTCTTATAAAAGTAGGTCGGTCTGCGGAAGAGGTGCCGAGAAAACGGTAGCGTCGGTTCGAGCGTCCGGCGAAAACGCGGATGATCTGCTTCATCCAAAGCTCGAACCGCCAACGCCGCAAATTCCGCAAGCGGATCAAAGACACCGAGCAACGCGTCGCTGTACCCCTGCTCGTCACCTGCGATGAGCTCGTCGTAATGGAAATCGTCACCTGTGTACATTCGGACGCCCACAGGAAGCCGCCGCCGCATGGCGATTTCATACTGCGGGTCCAGCAGGGAGATTTTGATCCCGTCAATTTTCTGTTGATTGTCCGTGATGATGCTGAGGCAGACTTCCATCGCTTCTGCAATGTCAGGCGAGCCCCAGTAACCCGCCAGCAGCGGATCGAAGGCTTCCCCAAGCCAATGGAGTATGACGGGGCGCGAAACTTGGCGCAAAATTCTCCCATACACGTAGCGATAATCGTCAGCGTTGCGCGCGCAGGCGGCCAGCGCACGGCTCGCCATCAAAATGATGCGGCCACCGTGCTGCTCCACGAAGCTGCACTGGTCGTCGTATGCGCGCTCGACCATTTCGCGCGCCGCATCGGCGGCGGGAAGGTGATCGGTCCCGGCGCCGCACGCGACATCTCCTGAAACCGCGCGAGCTTCGGCCAATGATCGGCGAATCAGCTCCTGCGAGGCTATCCAGTCAAGACCGGCCCCGCGCTGGGCTGTATCCATTGCTTCTGCTACGCGTAGCCCCAGCGACCACAAGTGCCGCCGAAACGCGAGCGTGGCGTCCCAATCCAGGCAGGGTGATTCCCCAGGAGATGTATCCGCCAACGGATCGCAGACGACATGTGCGGCGGCATAAACAATCCGGCTTCGAAGTTCACCACCGCGCATCAACTCGCGCGGGCAGGGGTGAGCAAGGCGGTACTCCACCAGATTTCGATCAAAGTTGGGAAGCCTAATCTCCACTCTGGATTATTGACCATGAAAGCACAAATGAACATCGCATATTGGTCGGAGAGCCATGATTCATGACGACATTAAGAAATTCGGCAGTTCCGAATCGGCTATGCGGAGTCAGCCAGCCCGTTCGTTGC
>JBAUUG010000162.1:0-3859 GCA_049582585.1 Bryobacteraceae bacterium
AGTAAGTAGTGGGGAGAACCAACTCGCTGACCTAGTTTTCTAGGTTAGCATTCGCAAAGCTACCGCCGGCAGCAATTCGGCATCATCACGAGGCCGGCCGGAACAAGCGGTTGCTGCTGCTCGCCAAAGTAACGCTGCTGAGAGAGGTTGTGATAAACGTTCCCCGCGATGCCTGACGCGATGGGGCCGCTGATTCCCCGGCCACCGGTAAGCAGCACCACCACCACGACCTTGTTCTTATTCACGTCATTGAAGGAGCCGAACCAGCCGAGATGCACACCGGGCTGGGCGGTGTCGGTGCAGGTACCGGTCTTGCCGAAGATGGGTTCGTTCGGATCGAAATTCGCTCGTCTGGCAGTGCCGTATTCGACGGCTCCCATCATTCCGGGCCTGATCTCCGGAATGTAGCTCGAGATCTCCAGCGTGCGCTTGATGCGCGGGACAAATTTCTGCACTTCCTGCTCACTCTTTGGATATTGCAGGTAGTACATTGTGCCGCCATTGGATATAGTGGCTACAATGCTGGCAAGCTCGAGCGGGGTGAGGCGAATGCCATCTCCGAAACTGGTCATCATGCCAACGCCGGTCTGGGGCGGCTCGTCGGTGAGATAGCCTGCTTCCTCGCCGGGGATATCGAGGCCGGCCTTCTCGCCAAGCCCGAAAAGCTTTGCATATTTCTCGACACGACTGAAGCCGAGCTCTTGGCCCAGTTTTGCGAAATACAAATTATTCGAACGCGCCAGGGCGTCTGTCATGTCGGTGGAATAGCGGCGGGTGATGCGCAATGGCGTGGCTGAATTTACGATGCCTTCGCTGAGCGAGGCCAAGGAGACAACCATCTTCACCGTGGAGCAGGGCTGGTAAGCGCCCTTGGTCGCGAGCTTCTGGTTCACGATGCTCAGAACGCGACCGGTTTGAGGATCGGCAACAACAACGGTTCCGTTATACGGACCGAGCGCGTCAACGGCAGCCTTGCGCACGACGAGGTCTTCGCCATCGATGTTGTCGCCAACGGTAGAGTCAGCGTACGTGGGCTCCGTCCAGGGATTCACAAAGACGAAATGCCGATGCCGTCGCCGTGCGCGAGCGAGACTCGCGGCGGTAGTGGTTCTGGTATGGATGACGCCGGCCTGTGTGGTGGTCCGCGCGACAGGGCGCCGAGCAGAACTAGAACTGGCGGAGACCGTTTTCTTGCGCGTCTTCGCGTGGTGCTTCTTTATGGAAACAGGCGTTGAGGTCGCCTGGGCAGGGGAGGTCCGCGCGCTCAATGAGAGGGCCAAGCACGCCAGCAGCAACGTCATTCCGCGTGAAAAACGGAGGTTCATTAAACCAACCCTTTGATAACTATCCTAAGTAGTTCTTACATTTCCGTCAAGTAGAACATTCGTCAGGGGTTAAATAAGCTTCACTTGCCTACTGACTAATACGAAACCGCGGGCCGATGGCCTACTCATACACTACTAGCCCACTAACCTGCAATCCAACCTCCATCGATGGGGACGATAGCGCCGTTCATAAAATCGGCCGCGGACGAACAAATATACAAAGCCAGATACGCAATTTCCTCCGGACGTCCCAAACGGCCCAGCGGCTGCCGCTCATTTAGCTCGACGCGGATCTTATCCTTCTCGTGCCGATGATACTTTTCGAGGTAGGCCTCCACAAAGGGTGTATCCACGGTGCCCGGTGCGATGCAGTTGGCCCTCAGCTGAGTTGGATAATCCACCGCAAGCTGACGGGTCATGGAGATCACTGCTCCCTTGCTGGCGCAATACGCGAATCTCCGCTTTATGCCAACCAACCCTGCCACGGATCCCATGTTCAGAACTGAGCCGCGAACCTTCTTGAGAAGAGGGATGGCCGCCTTCGTCATCAGATACGTGCCTTCGACATTGATCCGGAAAAGACGTTGGAATTCCGCAAGCTGGGTTTCCTCGACGTTTCCGACCATGCCGACTCCGGCGCAATTGACCAGAATGTCTAGATTTTGCAAGGAGGCGAATAGTTCCTGGATTTGGGCTTCATCGGTGACGTCGCAAACACGGCTCTCCGTGTTGGGGATTGCCTTGGCAGCACCGATATCGATGATGAGAACTCGGGCGCCGGCTTCGGAAAAGACGCGAGCGATTGCTTCACCGATGCCGCTGGCGCCGCCGGTCACTAGAGCGACTTTGCCGTCCAAGCGGAATATGTCAGGCATGGCGGATGAGATCGACTTCTAACTGATCTTGCGCGGCCTGGTCCAGCTTCTTACCGTCTCGCGTGACGTAGAAAACGTCGAGCGCCTTGTGCGCTTGCGTATCAATCATCACCACCTCTATGTTGCAGCCGGCCGCGCTTATGGCAGAAGTAAGATCGTAAAGCAGGCCCGGCCGGTCTTCCGCCACGAAGTCTATCAGCGTTGACGTCTCGGAAGCTTCGTTGTTGAACCGAAGCGCCGGAGTAATTTTGGCGCCGCCAGTGGGCCGCGGAGCAGACCGCCTCCGCTTCAAGAGATCGGTGACTTGAACCGAGCGCCTGACGACACACTCGACAGTCCATTGAAGACGGTCTATTTCGGCGGGATTGAGCTCGAGAGTGCGAATGGGGTCCGTAAAGCGGATCATATCGACAGCGCGGCGGGCCGCGTTTGCGTAGGCTTCGGCGCGTACGATATTCATTCCGAAGCTTGCGAGGGTACCGCAAAGAGCGGCGAACAATCCCGGTTCATCGGCGGCGACCACGGTCATCAGGTGAGCGTCAGCGTGGGATTGAATCTCGACAGCCACGCCTTCGCGCTCGCTTTTCTGCTCGAGTTTGAGATGACGCTCCATCTGCTCGCGGCTATGGGTTCGCACATAGCGTGTCGGAAGACCTTCGAGGAAGCGGGCAAGCTCGAGCGAAGCTGCGGCGTCGTGAACCCGGTCCGTCTCGAGCTCCCGTGTCAATTGCTGCAAACCAATGGAATAGACGCGCCACAATTGCTCTAAGCGCCAGGGCGTCATGGCAGACGGATTCACGGCGCTGATGTCGGCGTAGGTCAGAAGAGCAAGCCTGCGGAGTTTCTCCTGGGTCCCGATTTTGGAGGCGAGAAAGCGCGCCGTTGCAGGGTCGTCCAGATCGCGGCCATTCATGATCTGGGAGAGATCGAGATGATGCTCGATCAGGAAATGAACCACTTCCTGCACGTCTTCCGGAACGCGCAGGCGGTGCAATAGGGTGGCGGCTGCTTCAAGAGAACCGCGAACGTGGTCTCCGGGCGCGGTGCCTTTGCCGACATCGTGCAGGAGCAAGGCTAGACGCAGGATCGCCGGCTCGTCATCCTCAATGAGCAGCTGCCGAAAGCGCGGAGCAGTGAGCTTGTCAATTGCTTCGATAGCGACGAGCGTATGCTCATCGACGGTATAGCGGTGATAGAAATCGCGCACGACAAGGCTTTCCATGACGCGCCATTCAGGAATTGCGACGGGAAGAAAATCTGTTTCCTGCATCTGCCGAAGAGCCAGCGCCGTGTGCGGCTGGGACAGCAGCTCCCGCCAAGCTGTCCATGAAGGAGGGTGATTCTCGAACGCCTCCGAAAAAGAGCTTAATGCGCTCCTAAGCCGGCGCTGGGCATCCCAGGAGAGCTGAATGCCATGCCGGGCAACGAATGTGAAGAGTCGCAGAACGGATTCCGGTGAGCTGAAGGTTTCTGGGGGATTTCGTAAGAAGACGCGCTCGCGTGAAACCGTGAATTCAGAATTGGAGAGGCGGCCGCGCCAATCGCGAAACTGCCGGACCAGCGAAACGCCTTGCTCGTCGACGTACTCGAGACTGCGCAGAGCGCACTGATACACGGGCCGCGCGTGCCGGAAAAAGATTCTCATCCACTCCTCTGGAG
>JBAUUG010000163.1:0-4687 GCA_049582585.1 Bryobacteraceae bacterium
GCTGGCTGCCTTGCAAGCTGCTCTCTTCTACGATCCGACAGCAACGTTGCAGCGCGTTCGTACACCCACGCTCGCACTGTTCGGGATTTTAGACAGAAACCTCGATTCCGCCGACAGCGCTGCGCGTTTTGGCAACGCATTTAAGCGAGCCGGCATGAAGGACCTGACAATAGTGACCTTGCCAGGAGCGGGACACACATTGGTAAGGTCGGCGACGGGATATGAAGACGATCCGTCGCTGCCTGAGCGGACGGCCGAGGGATATCCAGAAGTCATCGTCCGCCGGCTGGATGCCTCGACGATTCACGAAATGGGTAGATTTCCTAATGAGCCTTCAGGCAAAACCACTCCTTACAACAAGTTGTGACACATTCACCACCGCCAGCTTCCGAGAACCCTGCTTTTCGTTCATGGCACTAAACACTATTCTGCAACCAGACGAAGGTCGCTTCTACGGTTCGCGCGTTTCGGCGATGTACTTGCACTGAGCGGGGCCATTTCATCCCTAGCGAAGACTTGGGGCGTGGTACGCCACAAAACACATATTTATCGCCCTTGCCTCCTGTTGATCGTCACGCAATTCCTAGTGCTCCAGCCGGTGGCAAGAAACAGATGATAGATCTACGCTACGCGACCCACACGACTGATTGCGCGTCTAGTGCCCGACCTGCCGACTTCTCACCAACTTCGCGATCTCTTGGATCAAAGCTTCCATTTAAGTGCGCTTTCGTTAGATGGGATATAGGAGCCGGCGAGCCGGTTTGTTACGAACGCCTGTGCGGTGAGCAGGATTACCGCTACTTGAATCGTCAGAAGATATTCGGGTTTGGAGAGGATGCCGAGCGAAACAATCGTAGTGATTGCACGAGCAGGCGGATGGCTGACGCGCAGAAGCACTACGGTAACTCCCGTGAGCGAAAGCGCGGCGGACAAGACCCGCGGCTGTACTTATAATGAACCTTAGACAAGAAAGGGCGATTAGATCGATGCGGCTTTCTGACGAAAATCTTCGAGGGCGAACCGTGATTTCAGCAGACGGGCAGGCGATCGGCGAGATCACTGCTCTATTCCTCGACAGCGACGCATGGAAGATCGAGTCGCTGCGGGTAAAGCTACGCAACGAAGTGGCTGACCAACTCGGTGCAACGCGCGGCATGTTTCACGCTGGAACACTTGAGATGCCTATCCGGATGGTTCAGTCGGTTGGTGACGCTGTCGTCCTCTCGGTGGCTGCACATGAGCTCCGGCAAGTTCTGCCGGATATGGGCGACGCTGCTTCCGCTGCTCATTAAGGACAGAGGCCGTCGACGCGCGCGTACGCGGCCTTGCAACCAGAGGACGGGGCGACCGGATAGCGTCGTGCCAAGCGGGAGCCTACTATTCTCCGCAGCGCGGCTGGGCCAGCGGCGTGAACAGGGTGCAAGGTCTCCGCAGAAGTGCGGCACGCAGGGTCGGCCCGCACCAGTTACGGCGACAGGTGTTTCAGCAGCCATGCCAGCCGCAGGTGCTTAAGGAGCACAGCAACGTGATCGAGCCGGTGTGCCGGTGGTTCATCAGATTGTTTTCCGACGTCATTTAGATGTTCGGAAGCAGATCGAAATATTCGTCATCTTCGTTCTTGCCGCCCTCGCCGAGCCCGACGGTCTTCTCCGATTCGATGAATTCGATCCGCTCGATCCACTTGACCATCTTGTAGCCAAGCTGGTTTTCAACTCGCAGCCGCAGTGGAGCTCCATAGACCTCCGTCAGTGGCTTGCCATTCATCTCTGAAGCAAGCAGGCATTCTGCCTGGAGTACATTTTCGAGGCTTTGGGTATCGTAATACATATCGCCAAAGAGCGAGCCGCCAAACGAGAAGAACGCGACTACCTTGGCATTCGGCCTTGGCCGGACGAGTTCCACAAGCGACTTCATGGGAATCCCGCCCCACTTGGCAATGCCCGTCCAGCCCTGGATGCAATGGTGCATGGTGATCTCCTCGACCTTGCCCAGTCTCTCGATATCTGCGAGAGAAAGCTCGACCGGGTTGTCCACGAGGCCGCCTACCTTCAGTTTGAATTTCTGGAATCCTCCCTTGGCCAGTTGCTTCCAGTCTTCGCGCACCGGCATCTTGCCGTTGGGCCAGAATCGGGGGGAGATGTCGTTTTCGGTGTAGTGCTGACTTGGGGTGAGGCGGTTCAGCGTAGCCAGCAGGAACGGGTAAGTGATGAACTTCTGCACGTGCTGCAAGGCACGAGGGAAGAACCACGAGACGTAATGCGCCGCAACCCACGAAAGAATGACCGCGCCGATGCCGGCGAAGCCCAGAATGATTCCGATGTGATTCTGATTGTCGGTACCCATGACGATGTGGTTCATATTGCGAACGAAGCCCGTCATCGCGACCAGCGTCACGTGCACCACGATGAACATCAAGAAGCTGAGCATGGTTAGAAAGTGAATGGAACGTCCCGATTGCCTGCCGCCGAAGAGCTTCGCATAGTGCGGGAAGCGATTCACCACAGCCGGCGACATAGCAATGCCGGACAGGATAGCAATCGGGCCGAATACAAAGACGACCGCAAAATAGGCGATCTGCTGCAGTGCGTTATAGCCATAAAATCCGTTGGGCTCAGGCGGCAAGTGAAGAGTGGCGTAGTGGACCCAGGTATTCCAGGCCTGCAGCAGCACGAGTGTGGATTGTGGAACCAGTCGCCGCCACTGCTCCGTATCGAACAGCATGATCACAAAGAAAACACCCGTGATGATGAATCCATAGACATTGAGAAAGTGCCACGAGCGGGCGACGCCGACTGTGTGCCGGTAGCCTGGTGTGGCGACTATGGGCGAGATGTAGCGAGCATCGTCCTTCGCAGTCCAGACGCGATCGTTCGGAACGTGGATCGGCGTGAACCGGATCCATTCGCTGCCCGGTGTGCAGTCGTTGTTGAAGTACAGGCGAGGGTGATCGACCAGGATCGACAGACCGCTTCGAATCAGCATCATCACAAAAAGAAAGTTGAAGAAATGGCAGTAGCGCACCCACAGCGGAAACCCATGCGGACCGGCAAAGTTGTTGGGATCGATCTGCGGGAGAGGCGGAATATAAGGGAGACCGGCAAGAAGAAATTCAATCCATGCCGCAAGAATCGGCAGCAGCACTAGCACGGCGGCAGCGATCAGGAACGAGGGCCGAATCCAGATGCGAAACCGGCGATCCGGGGGATAGTGCACCGCAGCATGTGCTGCATCGAACGAAATCATTGCGCGTCTCCAGGGCTATCTTCACGGTCTCACGGCGGGCTCGCCGGCTCACAGCGCCAATGAACTTAAGACCGCGCGCGGGGCGCTGCGAGCCTCGGCTCAATTCGATGAAACCGCAAGTTCCAGTGGCCTATCCAGCCTAGATGACCTCGTGAGTTCGGGCCACCAAACTTTGTACTAAGCACCCCGCCCGCTGTCACGAAGACGACTCCCAGAAGAGATAGCAGGCTAGGCTCGTTCTTCCATACGAACCACCCAATCAATCCCGAGAAGATGACCACGCAGTAATTGAAGGGCGCGATGCTCGTTGCCGTGGCATGTTGATACGCAAGGATAATCAATAGCTGGGCTGCCGCCATCAGGATTCCGATACCTGCCAAATAGAGCCATTCCTTTAAAGTGGGGGCTTTCCAGAACAGCAACGCGAAAGGAGCAGTGGCGACCGAAGAGATCACAAAATAATAGAAAAGGATGCGCTTAACGGGCTCGTCTCGCGATAGTTGATTGACCGCCACAAGCGCAAAGGCCGAGAAAAGTGCCGCACTGATAGGGATGAGAGCAGTTGGATTGGCGAGCATCTGTACGCCCGGTTTTAGGATCAGCAAAATCCCGAAGAAACCAATGAAGAGGCTCGCCCAGACAACCATGCTCACCTTTTCTTTCAACCACACCCAGGCAATCAGAGGAATAAAGAGCGGCGCAGAATTGGTCAACAGGACGGCGTTCATCAACGGCATTTTCTTCACAGCCGCAAACATGAGCGCCTGCGAAAGGAGCCCTGCAAGACCCCGCAGGATGTGGAGCCAAATACGCTTCGTTTTCAGCGGGGGAAAACCACGACTCACTGCCCATGGAGCAAACAGCAGAAGTGCGGCCGCATTCTGAAAGAAGACCAACGTGCCGGTGGCGATGCCTGTTGCCGCCTTAGCGAACGCGCTCATGACAGCGACGCATAAGAAAGCAAGCACGATCAGCAGGACGCCCATTGTCACGGAGGGTTTCGGACTGATGACTCGTGATGGAACATCAGTCACGGTGAATTTGTAAGCTCTCCCGAACCATACGAAGCGCGGCCTATTTCGCCACCCGCATCCAGTCGCGCGAGCAGAAGGTGGTAGTAGAGCATGCCACGCTCGGGACCGAGCGCTGTGAGAACGTGGTCGATATCGAGCGGAACGGCTCCTGCGACGAAGGCCAGATTGCGCGCGACGCTCGAGTCGTTCATCGGAAAGACGTCGAGGGGGCCTAACTCATATCGTGCTTCAGAAGCACCAATGGATTCCGCAGCGGATCGCGTCATTGGGATCTCAGAAATCCAAAGCTGCGGTCACGCTTTTTTTTTGCACCTTGCCGCTGCTTTCGCGTATGTGTGAAGCGCCGGATTCTCGGGACGCGACGCGCCTGAAGACAGGCAGCAGCACGATTGCTTCATTGTGCTCCGTGT
>JBAUUG010000164.1:0-7735 GCA_049582585.1 Bryobacteraceae bacterium
GGACAATTTTTTCGATGTGACCGGCATACCCGTCGCGATGGGCCGGCCGATTCACGCGCGCGAAGAGAGGGAAACAGTCCTCAGCTACGGATTCTGGAAAGGGCGTTTGGGTGGCGATTCAAATATCTTAGGACGGAGTTTGGTCTTCGACGGCTCGCCCTACACAGTAGTCGGCATCCTGCCGCCCGATCACCGGACACTGATCGGCTTCGGCTTTTCGCCGGATTTGTATCTGACTATCGATCCCACGGCCGCCGGCAATGAAACCACCGTTATGATGTACGCTCGGCTGGGCGCCGGAATGACGCGACCAGCCATCTATTCGCGTTTGCTCGCCTTATGCCGAGAACTGGACACGGTACTTCCGCGCCCGGAGTACAACTGGTCGAATAACACCGAAATCAGAGGAGTAGCGGGATTGGACCGATTAAAACTTCTCTCGGGAATGCCCATAGCCGCATTCTTTGGAATGCTTATGACAGTGGTGGGGCTGGTCCTGCTGATCGCTTGCGCGAATGTCGCCAGCCTATTGCTGGCGCGTGCCGCGAGCCGCCAACATGAGCTGGCCATTCGGCAATCGATCGGCGCCGGCCGCGGACGCATCGTCAGGCAGCTGCTGGCTGAGAGCTTAGTGCTCGCGTCATTGGGAACGATTGCCGGTCTGTTGCTGAACCTCGCGCTGGCCGCAGCCCTCAATCGGATTCGCCTGCCTTTGCCCGCACCCGTCCGTTTACATATTCAACCGGACTGGCGATTGCTGTGTTATGCGATCGCATTAGCCATGGCCAGCGCGCTGATCTGCGGGTTAATGCCGGCGCTGAAGGCGACGAAACGGGACGTGCAAACGGCCCTGAAGTCGGAAGAGCGAAGCGTCGGCGCGCGCTTAGGTTTCCGCCGTGTTTTAGTAGTGGCCCAGCTGACCGGCTCGGTGGTGCTTCTGCTCACTGGATTCCTGTTCTTGCGCAATCTGTTTCTATCGAATTCCTTGAGCCCCGGGTTCGATATTCACCACACGGTCTGGGCCTACATGCGGTTAGTCCCCGAGCGGTATTCATCAAAAGACCCGGCGCAATCGAGGAACAAGATCCAAAGTGTTGAGCGCCGCGCGCTGAAACAGCTTCGAGCATTGCCTGGCGTTGAGAATGCCGCTGCAGCCGCTATTGTCCCTTTGAACGACAACGTCAAGATCGGCGAGGATGTGCATGTGGATGGGCGCAGCCAGTCACAAGTGCTGCTCTTCACCGCCAACTGGATCAGTCCCGATTACTTCAGAACGATGAGCATCCCCATGCTCGTGGGCCGCGATTTTCTCAGATCTGACCGCGACGGCGCTCCGCCTGTCTTGATTCTGAACCAGAGCATGGCGCAGAGTATCTTCGGCGAACAGAATCCAGTCGGTCACACGCTGCGGTTTCACGACGATCCACCGGCCATCATCGTCGGCGTGGTGAAGAACAGCAAGTATTTTTCGCTGGGTGAAAAGGATCTGGGGGCAGTGTATTGGCCAGACGCTCAATCTTCCCGCGCCGCGGTGAATTTGAACTTCATGCTGAGAACTTCGCAACCGGCGAGCATCCTCAAGGAGGTAAACGCAGCGCTCGGAGCCATAGATGCTTCCGCTGCTATCGAGGTGAAACCCATGAGCCGGGCACTGGGATTGGCTCTATTGCCAAGCCAAGTCGGCGCTGCTCTGCTGGGAACCATGGGCGTGCTCGCGTTACTGCTTGCCGCCGTTGGTTTATACGGAGTGCTGACCTATTCCGTCAGCCGGCAAATTCGCGAGATTGGGATCCGCGTGGCGCTCGGCGCCGAGCCGGCCATCATTCTGCGGATGGTGTTCCGAACCAGCCTTCTGCTCGTCGGCGCTGGATTAGCTGCGGGAGGAATACTCGGCTATTTTGCCGCAACGCCGCTCGCTATCTTTCTGGTCCCGGATCTGAGCCCGCACGATCCTGTTTCCCTTTCTGTGGTCTTCGCGACCCTGCTGCTGGTTGCAATGGCCGCCACGCTTTCCCCGGCCATTCGCGCACTGCGCGTGGATCCCGCGATAGCCCTGAGATACGAGTGATCGGCGCTCATCCCGCGCCTGGGGCTCGATAAGATCGTAGTGTGACTCCGCCCCCGCCACCGGCAGTCGAGGCGAGGCCAACCGGGCGATTTACATCGCCTCTACTGCCGATCTTTCTGATTGTGGCCGTCGATATCCTGGGCTTTACGATCATTCTGCCGCTCTTGCCCTTTTACTCCGAGCGGCTCGGCGCATCACCCGCGGTTGTCGGAACCATTGTCTCGATCTATGCGGCCTTCCAGCTCATTGCAGGACCCATTCTGGGACAACTGTCGGATCGCGTCGGTCGCCGTCCTGTCCTTTTGATCAGCCAGGCGGGAACCCTCGTGGGTTTTCTGATTCTGGCGTTCTCCACGCACGTCTGGATGGTCTTTTTATCGCGAGCCATCGATGGGGCCACGGCGGGAAACCTGACCATCGCGCAGGCCTACATCAGCGACGTGACCAAGCCCGAACATCGCACGAAATCGTTCGCCATTATCGGAGTTGCCTTCGGGTTCGGCTTCCTTATCGGTCCGGCCATCTCCGGTTTTCTGGCCGCGTGGGGATATCAGGCGCCCATTTTCGCCGCATCCGCGTTATCTCTCACCAGCATTCTGTGTACATTTTTCCTGCTGCCCCGCCGTGAACCGATCCATGAGCATGACGATGCCTCCGCCGCGGATCCGGGACCGGGTGGCAGGCGTCTGTCACTCATTTCCTGGGGTCGGTATCCTGGATATTTTCGTGTTCCTGGATTGGGGCGATTGTTGATGCAGTGGCTGCTATTCTCGCTAGCATTTTCAACTTTCGTCTCGGGCTTCGCATTGTTCGCCGAACGCAGGTACACATGGCATGGTCATCCGGTGGGCGTCACCGAAGTCGGCTACACTTTCGCTTTCAATGGCTTTTTGGGAATGATCATGCTGGGCGGGGTCGTGGGCAGAATGGTGAAATGGATCGGTGACAAGAATGTCGTTCGGCTCGGTTTTGCCACTTCGATGCTGGGGTACGCAGCCGTAGGGTTTACGCACACCATTCCACAACTGCTGGCCGTCATCGCGTTTTCGTCCGTCGGGGGCGCCGGTCTCCGGCCCGCGCTCACCAGTTTGATCACTCAGAAGGCGGGCCGGCGCGAGCAAGGTGTGATTCTAGGTTTGACTCAATCGCTCACCTCAGTCGCGCAAATCACAGCGCCTGTAATCGCCGGAATCTTGATTGACCGCCATTATTTGACAACCTGGGCAGTCTGGGCAGGCGTGCTTGCCGGCACGGCCCTCTTTTTTCAACCTCGAAATCACAACGCGAATTCCGCCGCTCTTTGATTCTGGAACGAAATGGGATGGTTCAAATTTCGAACCTCCGAGTGGGTGCTGATCGGCTTCTTCACCTACGTCGCGTTACTCTCGCCTGCATTTCCGGATCGTCCGCACCTCCGGCTTCAGCCTCTGTTTGTAGTAATTGCCGTTTTCCTCTTGCTATTGCTCCTGGCGCGAGCACCGCAAGCTCGCGTCATCGGCGTGATTCGCGATTGGCTTCCAATCGTTTTAACGCTTGCGGCTTTCCGCGAAATGGAATTATTCTTGCCGCCGCATTTCGATCTTCATTACGAAACCGAATGGATACGGTGGGACCATCTCTTGCTCGATAAGTGGCGCGTCCGAACTGCAATTGAAAGCCTCGGCAGCTCGATTCCGTTCTATCTCGAGCTGTGTTATCTGCTTGTATACGGCCTTCCGGCATATTGCATCGCCGTGCTCTACGCTCAGCGGCGTGGTATGTCCATTGATCGTTTCTTCACCGTGTATCTTGTGGGGACGCTCACAGCCTACGCGCTTTTTCCATTTTTCCCGTCACAGCCGCCGCGCGTCGCGTTCCCTGCAGCCGACGCTCCCAGCATGATCACCTGGGTTGGGAGCGCGAATCTTTTCGTCCTGAGCAGAGCAACCATTCACGTTGGTGTTTTTCCAAGCGCGCACGTGTCGTCTGCCTTTTCCTCGGCTTGGGCAATGTTTCTGCTGCTTCCGAAAAGGAAGTCCTTCGGCTGGGGCTTGCTCTGCTACGCCCTCAGCGTCTCTGTTGCAACTGTATACGGCCGCTATCATTACGCCGCCGACGTGTTGGCCGGGTTTGGAATCAGCCTCCTTGCAGCGGGGCTGTGCTTGTGGTTCCGAGGTAGGCCCGTCGACGTGTGTTGAAGTGAAAATATATGGACAATTTTCTCGATCCCGCGATTGAGATCGCTCGCGAAGCGGGGCAGGTGCTGCTCGCGCACCGAGGCGTGGCATTCGAGCTCAAAGGTGCTTTCGATCTCGTTACGGCCGCCGACCGCGCAAGTGAACAGCTAGTCGTGAAGCGGCTCCAGGAACGCTTCCCGCGACACGGCATCGTTGCTGAAGAGGGAGGCCGCGCAGAGATGCATTCCGAGCTGCGCTGGTATGTCGATCCGCTGGATGGCACCACCAACTTCGCGCACGGGTTTCCTATGTGGAACGTCACTCTCGCTCTCGCCCGGAATGAAGAAGTGATCGCCGGTGTGATCTACGATCCTCTCAATCGCGAGCTCTTTGCAGCCGAACGTGGCGCTGGCGCGCGCCTCAATGGCGCGCCCATTCACGTCAGCAAGACATCCGTCCTGAACGACTCCCTGGTGGCGACTGGCTTTCCCAGCCGCAAACGCCATCAAAATGTGAACATCCACTTCTATTACCAACTGGCTATGACCACGCATGGAGTTCGACGCGGCGGTTCCGCAGCGCTCGATTTGGCCTATACCGCCTGCGGCAGACTGGAGGCATTCTGGGAGTTTGGCCTAAATCCCTGGGATATGGCTGCCGGTACGCTGCTGGTCGAGGAGGCCGGCGGAACAGTCTCGGGTATGCAGAATGAGCCGCTCGATCTGCACGGAAAATATCTTTTGGCCGACAACGGCGTTATCCATGAGGAGATAATCGCCGCGTTCGCCGAGATTTTTCAAGGCCGCTATGGTCATCAGATGCCCTCTCTGCCGGCCGAACACTGGGAGATGCAGCGTGGCTGAAATGCCGGCCGTTCCGCTCACTTTGGAAGGCTCCTATGTCCTCCACCAGATGTTTCGTTTCCGCAGATCGCAATGGCGAGCTTTGGAGGATTCGCGCACCAGACGCATCCATGAGGAGGCCGCCGCGCTACTCAGCGGGATGAAGCAGTCCGCGATTTACTCGCTGATCGGCCACAAAGGCGATCTGATGCTCTTGCACTTTCGCGATTCCCCCGAGAACCTTCACCGTGCTGAGTTATCCGTTGCGCAGCTAGAGTTTTCCGATTATCTGGAACCGGTCCACTCTTATCTATCCGTCGTCGAGCTTGGGCTTTACGAGTCCTCTGCTAAGACCTATCGTCAGCTCTCCGAGCAAGGGCTGGAACCCCACTCGCCCGAATGGAACACGGGCATCGCCGATGTAATCGCGCGGCAGGCGGCGGCCATGGAGCCGCGCCTCTATCCGGAGATCCCGCACGCCAAGTACTTATGCTTCTACCCTATGGATCGCCGGCGCGGCGAAGAAAAGAACTGGTATCAAGTCCCGATGGCCGAGCGGCAGCGCCTCATGCATGAGCACGGATTAGTCGGGCGCCGTTATGCGGGATCGGTAAAGCAAATCATTACCGGATCCATCGGTTTCGACGATTGGGAGTGGGGCGTCGATCTCTTCGCGGATGACCCTTTGGTTTTCAAAAAGCTGATCTATGAAATGCGATTCGACGAGGTGAGCGCGGTCTACGCCCTCTTCGGAACTTTCTATGTCGGTTTGCGGGTTCAGGCCGCGGATCTCGGAAGGCTGTTGGCGGGGGAATTGCCTGCCATCTAGCAGTTCAAACTATTGAGAATGGTACGCTTAGTATCTGAAAAATGCGTACTGTCGACCTGATTCATCGCAAGCGGGATGGAGAGGAGCTTTCCCCCGAGGAGCTCCAATACCTCGTGGATGGCTACACCCGCGGCGATATTCCCGATTATCAGATGTCCGCGTTCCTGATGGCCGTGTTTTATTCGAGCATGTCCGATCGGGAAGTGAGCGCAATGACCGAATTCATGGTGAATTCGGGTTCAATTGTGGACCTATCCTCTATTCCGGGTACCAAAGTTGATAAACACTCGACCGGCGGGGTGGGCGATAAGACCAGCTTAATTTCTTCACCGATCGCGGCTTCTGCCGGAGTAGTGGTTCCGATGATTTCCGGCCGGGCGCTTGGGCACACCGGCGGCACGCTGGACAAACTGGAGTCCATCCCAGGTTTTCGCACCGACCTCAGCATCGACGAATTCCGGGATCAATTAGCCCAGCACCAGCTTGCCTTCATGGGGCAGACACCCGAAGTGGCGCCCGCCGACGGCAAGCTCTACGCCCTTCGCGATGCAACCGCAACGGTAGAATCCATTCCGCTGATTGCTTCTTCGATCATGTCCAAGAAGTTGGCCGTCAGTTTGGATGCGTTGGTGCTCGACGTAAAGGTTGGTTCGGGCGCATTCATGAAGAAACAGGTGGATGCGCGGCGCTTGGCGCAAATGATGGTTGGGATCGGCCGCCGCCTGGATAAGCGAGTGCAAGCGCTTATCACGGATATGAGTCAGCCGCTCGGCTACGCAATCGGCAACGCGCTCGAAGTGATGGAGGTTTCGCAGACGCTGCAGAATGCCGGACCCGCCGATCTCACGCGGATCTCGCTCGAGCTGGCCGCGCGCATGATTTTCCTGGGCAAGATAACCAAGACCTTAGACGAAGCCCGTGAATTGGCGCAGGCCAAGCTGCTCGATGGCTCGGGATACCAGAAATTAAAGGACGTGATCGCCGCGCAGGGCGGAGATCCGCTGGTGCTCGATCGTTTTGAGCTCCTGCCCAATGCGACGGGCGCCCAGGAGATTACAACCAGTCGCGGTGGGTACGTCAGCGGCATTGACGCTGAGCTGATCGGGCAAGCGTCCTCGATGATCGGAGCGGGGCGCAATACCAAGGAGGATTCCATCGACCCGGCCGTCGGCGTGATCCTTGAAGTGAAGGTCGGGCAAAAGATCGATCCGGGCAGCATTCTGTGCCGTATCTATCACACCGCCCCGGATCACCTGGAAGAAGCGGCCGAGCTGATCGAGGACGCCTTCAAGATCTCGCAGCAAGCGGTCGAAGAACGAGACTTGATCCTCGAAGTCGTCAGCTAGTCCACCTGGTATAGATGGCAAGGCTGGACGGACTTGTCGGTCTGGTTTGCATAGTTCTCTGCGCTTACCTGTTCTCCGTCCGTCGCTCGGCGATTCAGAAACGCGTTCTGCTGTGGGGCCTTACCCTGCAGTTCGCTTTCGCATTCCTGGTTCTGAAAACCAGGTTGGGAGAACTGTTTTACGGGCTCAGCGTGTTGGTGAACGCGCTGCTGGGTTACACTGCCGCCGGCTCCAGTTTCGTTTTCGGAGACAAGCTTGGCCTGAAGAACGATCAGTTCGGCGTTGTCTTCGCCTTTCAGGTCCTTCCGATCGTCATCTTCATCTGTTCTTTGTTCGCCATCCTCTACTATCTCGGCGTGATGCAAATCTTCGTGAAAGGGATGGCGGTGTTCATGCAGAAATTCATGGGCACCAGCGGAGCGGAATCCACTTGCGTGGCGGCAAGCATTGTGATGGGCCAAACGGAAGCGCCGGTGACGATTCGTCCATTCCTC
>JBAUUG010000165.1:0-29359 GCA_049582585.1 Bryobacteraceae bacterium
CCCAGCAAGAGTTGCAATCCACAAGCAGTCCAAGCATTCCGGCAGGCTTGCAGAATGTCGGTTATCCCGATGTGGGAATCGAAAGCTCGGGCGGATCGAGCGAAATCCGAGCTCAATCTAGAGAAGCCGTCCCGAAGCAGCGATTCCACCGCCGGATCTTCCATGTCGATGGCGCAAGTGGCCACGCAGGCAAGCGCCGACGTGATTCGCTCATGCGCAACCTCTCGCTCGGACTCCGTTTGAGGCAGCTGAAATGAGTCCGCCTGAATAGCATCGAAATATCCGTCAAACAATATCTCGCGCTCAAGCTGTTCTGCTTCCGTGTACCGGCGGCCAAGCGATGGTAAGTTGTTGTTGCTCTCCCGCCAGAGCGCGATTGACTCCTCCGCCAGATTGGCGATCGCGTCGCATTCGCAGGCTTCTTGCATTTGCATCCAGCAACAATTACGAAAACGGGTGGGTGAAAGTTCTCCTGAGTTAATCTGAAATTTGCTGAGCCTGATAGTCAGATGAGCCCGACAACCGTGATCGGCGCTCGTGAGGCGCGGCCCGCGCGTTTTTGGGCTTCCACTAACGGAAAAAAAGTTGTGATGGCGATCACCGGCGCCATCCTGTTCCTGTTTGTCATCGGCCACATGCTCGGGAACCTGCAGGTGTTCGAGGGTCCGGACAAGCTGAACGCTTATGGCCGCTTTTTGCACGGAGTTCCAGAAATCCTCTGGGCAGTCCGCATCACGCTGATCATCTCGGTGATCCTTCACATCTGGGCTTCCGTCGAGCTCGCGGTGCGCAAGACGCAGGCGCGTCCAGTCGCTTACGCGAAGAGGGAAAACATCGCGTCGAGCTACGCTTCGCGCACCATGTATTGGAGCGGGCCCATCATTCTCGCATTCGTCATCTATCATCTGCTGCATCTGACCGCGGGCATCATTCACCCCGGGAGCGACTTCATTGAAGCGGACGTCTATCACAACGTCATCTCAGGCTTCCAGATCTGGTATGTATCCGCCTGGTACATCTTTTCGATGATCCTTCTGGGCTTCCACATCCGCCATGGCGCCTGGAGCATGTTCCAATCGGTCGGCATCAATCATCCGCGCCACACGCCGATTCTGAAAAAGTCAGCGCTCACGCTGGCGATTGTCGTCACGGCCGGGTACATTTCGATTCCTTTGAGCATCATGCTTGGTCTGATTAAGTAATGGAGCTTCAATCGAGGATCCCTTCCGGCCCGATCGAGAACTCGTGGGACAAGGCGCGGTTCGAAATGAAGCTGGTGAATCCCGCTAACAAGCGCCGGCATTCCCTCATCGTCGTTGGGTCCGGTCTCGCCGGTGCTTCCGCGGCTGCAACATTGGGCGAGCTTGGCTATCAAGTAAGCTGCTTCTGTTTTCAGGATTCGCCGCGCCGTGCGCACTCCATTGCCGCCCAGGGTGGCATCAACGCCGCGAAGAATTACCAGAATGACGGTGATAGCGTCTACCGCCTGTTCTACGACACGGTGAAAGGCGGGGACTTCCGCGCGCGTGAGGCGAATGTCTATCGCCTGGCCCAGATCAGCGTTCATATTATCGATCAGTGCGTAGCCCAAGGAGTACCGTTTGCCCGCGAATACGGTGGAACCCTCGCGAACCGTTCTTTCGGCGGCGCTCAGGTGTCCCGAACTTTTTATGCGCGCGGCCAGACTGGACAGCAGCTTCTGCTCGGCGCTTATCAGGCGCTGGAACGCCAGGTGCAGGCGGGTAGCGTCACTATGTATCCGCGCACCGAAATGCTCGATCTGATCGTGATCGATGGCCGCGCTCGCGGCATTGTCACCCGGAACCTGGTTACCGGCGAAATCGGCACGCATATCGCAGACGCGGTCATTCTCGGTACGGGCGGCTATGGCAACATTTTCTATCTTTCGACAAACGCCAGGGGTTCGAACGTCACTGCGATTTGGCGCGCCCACAAACGAGGGGCCTTGTTCGCAAATCCCTGCTTTACGCAAATCCATCCCACGTGCATTCCCGTCTCCGGTGAGTATCAGTCAAAGCTCACTTTGATGAGCGAGTCGCTGCGCAACGACGGCCGTATCTGGGTGCCCAAGAAGAAAGGCGAGAAGCGAGCGCCGAATCGGATTCCCGAGGAAGAGCGCGACTATTATCTCGAGCGGCGTTATCCCAGCTTTGGAAATCTGGTTCCCCGCGACGTTGCCTCTCGCAATGCAAAGTATGTCTGTGACGAAGGTCGCGGCGTGGGTGAGACGGGCCTAGGCGTGTATCTCGATTTCTCCGACGCCATTCGGCGGCTGGGGCGCAAAACCATCGAGGAGCGCTACGGCAATCTTTTCGATATGTATCAGCGCATCACCGATGAAGATCCATACGAGGTCCCCATGCGTATCTACCCTGCCATCCACTACACCATGGGAGGCCTCTGGGTGGATTACCACTTGATGAGCACGATTCCCGGACTCTTCGTCATCGGCGAGGCGAACTTCTCGGACCACGGCGCGAACCGGCTCGGCGCCAGCGCGCTGATGCAGGGACTGTCGGACGGCTACTTCATCGTGCCGTATACGGTGGGCGATTACCTCGCTAGCAACAAGCTCGAAAAGGTGAGTGAAAATCAGGCGGAAGTTCGAGAAGCAGTCGATGGAGTGAATCAAACCGTTCAGAGGCTGCTCTCCATCAGCGGTAAACGCACTGTTGATTCGTTTCATCGCGAGCTTGGCAAAATCGTCTGGGAGTACTGCGGGATGTCTCGCAATGCGCCGGGACTTGAGACGGCTATTCAAGAGATCCGCAATCTTCGCGAGGAGTACTGGCAAAATGTCAAGGTTCCGGGGAGCGGCGACGACTTTAATCAGAGCCTCGAAAAAGCGGGGCGAGTCGCCGACTTCTTCGAACTGGCTGAGCTGATGTGCGTGGACGCGATCGAGCGAAATGAATCGTGCGGCGGCCATTTCCGCGAGGAATATCAAACCGCCGACGGCGAGGCGTTGCGGGATGACGAGCAGTACTCGTACGTCGCCGCGTGGGGCTATCGCGGCTATGGTAATCGCGAGGAACTCTCAAAGGAACCGCTGGACTTCGAATACGTTCATCCCAGCCAGAGGAGCTATAAGTGATGCGGCTCAGGCTGAAGGTCTGGCGGCAAAAAGGCCGGAAAACATCCGGCGAATTTATAACCTATTCGATGGACAACGTAAATCCCGACATGTCGATGCTCGAATGCCTCGACGTGCTGAACGAAGAACTGATCGGGAAGGGCGAAGATCCAATCGCATTCGAGCATGACTGCCGCGAAGGCATTTGCGGTTCCTGCGGATTCATGATTAACGGAATTGCGCACGGCCCGCTGCCCGCTACGACGGTTTGTCAGCTCACCATGCGTCATTTCAAAGACGGCGAAGAGTTGGTGGTGGAGCCATGGCGCGCGCGCGCATTCCCGCCCATTAAGGATCTTGTGGTTGACCGGCGTTCGTTTGACCGCATCATTGCCGCCGGCGGCTACATATCGGTGTCAACGGGCAGCGCTCCCGACGGCAACGCGATTCCGGTTCCGAAGGAAGACTCGGATCGCGCCATGGATGCCGCGGCATGCATCGGCTGCGGTGCATGCGTTGCTGCGTGCCCGAATGCATCAGCGGCTCTGTTTACCGGCGCGAAGATGACCCATCTCGGCATCTTGCCCCAAGGTAAGCCGGAGCGGGATGTGCGGGCTATCCGCATGGTGGCGCAGATGAACGCGGAAGGCTTTGGCGGATGCACAAATATCGGTGAATGCACCGGCGTTTGTCCAAAAGAAATTGCGCTTGAAACGATCGCGGCAATGAATCGCGATTATTTTCGCGCAAGCTGGCGCGAGCGGGACAACGTGGTTACGACGATTCGGCCGTTTACTGAATGGAGCACCGGGTCGAAGCTGCAGAACGATCCCCAGGCGGGAAAATAGTATTGCGGGGCAGACGACAGAATGCGATCGTCCGACCACCCGCTTCAGTCGGCGATTGTAATCGTCGGGCGCTGCTTTTGCTTGGTCGCCTCGGCTTTTTCGATCACCGTTTTCGCGAGCTTCTCAAATAGCGCGGCTTGCTTGTTCGGCTCCTTCACCGTCGCGATGGGCTTTCCCGAATCTCCACCCTCGCGCGTTTTTGAATCGAGCGGAATTTCAGCCAGCAGCGGCACCTTCATCAGCTCCGCAGTCCTTGCTCCTCCGCCTTTGCCGAAAATGTAAATCTTCTCGCCGCCGTGTTCGAGATAGCTCATGTTCTCTACAATCCCCAGCACCGGCTCCCGCACTTGTTCAAACATGTGCACAGCCTTGCGCGCGTCTTCGAGCGAAACGTCTGATGGCGTGGTCACGACCACCGCACCGGTAAGGGGCGTTGTCTGAATCAGGGTCAACTGCACATCGCCCGTTCCCGGCGGCAGATCGATAATCAGATAATCCAGCGTGCCCCAGTCGACGTTGCGCAGGAATTGCTGCATGACGCTGTTCAACATCGGCCCGCGCCAAACCAGCGGCTTGTCTCCCGGATTGAGAAATCCCATCGACATGATCCTCACGCCATACGCTTCCAACGGCTGTATGCGTTGGCCGATGGCGTTCGGGGTCGCACGGACGCCCATCATCAGCGGTACGTTGGGGCCGTACACATCCGCATCCAGTAATCCCACGGCGTGACCGAGCTTCGCAAGGCTGATGGCAAGATTGACAGCGACGGTGCTCTTTCCGACACCGCCTTTGCCCGAGCCGATCGCAATGATGTTCTGAACACCGGGGATCGGCAGCTTCGGCTGTTCGTGCTGAGCCTGTGTAGCCTGTGCCTGTGGGGCCATAGACTTCAAGCTAGCACCAGACTCGCTTGCGCCTTCAAATTAATTTGCGCGAATTCTCCGCGTCGAAACTTCGGGAATGCGGCTGCGGCGATCATCGCCGCGTTATCGGTCGCCAGCTCCGCCGATGGGAAATAGAAGCGCATCCCGATCATCTCCGTTGCGCGTCTTTGCAGGCCGGAATTCCGGGCAACGCCTCCGCCCACAATCACTGATTCGGTCCCGATCTGTTCCGCCGCAGTGACGGAACGCCGCAGTAACTCTTCAATGACCGTGCGCTGAAAACTCGCGAGCAGATCGAGCGTCGTCCGCGGCGTGGCCGCCAGCCACGCTTCTAAATTCCCGCCCTTAAGCGCTTTGCGGCTGGCAATTTCTTCAGCTAGATCGCGCTGCTGGGTCCATCGCAGCACCGCTGTTTTCAAACCGCTGAAGCTGAAATCGAGTGGATTGCCTTTCATTTTTGCCAGTGTGAACTTCACAGCGCGCGGATTTCCGTAAGGCGCGAGGCGATCGATGATGGGTCCGCCCGGATACCCAAAACCGAGCAGCTTCGCCACTTTATCGTAAGCCTCACCTGCCGCATCATCACGAGTTTTCCCGAGAAGACGATATTGGCCGGGCTCGCGGACCTCGAATAAATGAGTGTGACCGCCACTGACAACCAGCGCGAGAGCGGGAAATGGAATGCCTGGAGTCTCGACCAGCACGGAATGAATATGGCCTTCTACATGATTCACCGCAATGAGCGGGATATCGCGCGCAAAGCAGAGCGCTTTCGCATAGGTGAGGCCGACGAGCAACGAGCCGACCAATCCCGGGCCGGCCGTAACGGCGATGGCGCTCAAATCCCCGAGCTGAACACCGGCTTCTTCGAGAGCCTGTCTCACCACGGGAACGATGGCTCGCAAATGCTCGCGCGATGCAAGCTCGGGCACGACTCCCCCGTACTTCCCGTGCGTGTCGAGCTGCGAAGCCACAATGCTCGATCGTATCCGCACGCCGTCCTCCACCACGGCAGCCGCGGTTTCATCGCACGAGCTTTCGATTCCTAAAATAAGGGTTTGCAAGTTTCTGATTTTCATTATGAGCTTCCGCAAGAGTTAATTGCCCAAGAGCCCTTGCCGCACCGAGGCGCGTCGCGCATGCTGGTTGTCTCTCGCAAGAAACAATCGTTCCGCGATGACGTCTTTGCGAACTTTCACAAATATCTTTCTCCCGGCGACTGCCTGGTGCTCAATAACACGCGCGTGTTTCCCGCGCGACTGCATGGGCGCCGCAACCAGGAATCAGGCGCGCGGATAGAAGTTTTCCTGCTCCGAGCGCTCACTGAGGATGAAAGCGTATGGAGTGTTCTCGTGAAACCCGCCAAGCGCCTGCGCATCGGCGATCAGATCATTTTCAATGACGCGTTCCGTGCCACAGTTCTATCGGAACAGACGGTGCGCTTTGATGCCGAGCAATCAATTTCTGAATTCCTGGAGAGACTCGGCCAGACGCCGCTTCCGCCCTACATCCGCCGTCCTCCCGAAGCGAGCGATCGCGACCGCTATCAAACTGTCTACGCTGAAAAAAAAGGATCCATCGCCGCGCCCACAGCAGGCCTGCATTTCACCTCCGAGATGCTGGACGCGTGCCGCGCCGCCAAAGCCGAACTCGCGTATATCACCTTGCACGTGGGACTCGGAACGTTCGCGCCTCTGCGTGAAAAGAAAGTCGAGGAGATCCAGCTGCACGAGGAGTACTTTGAGATTTTGCAGTCGAACGCCGAGATCATGCGCCGAGCCGCGCGACTATTTTGCGTTGGCACAACAGCGGTCCGGACGCTTGAGACCGCTGTTCTCCGAGGCGGCATCAACGGCATGCAAGGCGAAACAAACCTCTTCATTCATCCGGGTTTTCAGTTTCGCGCGGCGGGAGCCATGCTCACCAATTTTCACTTGCCGCAATCGAGTCTCCTCATGCTGGTGTGCGCTTTCGCCGGGCGCGAACTAACGCTTGCCGCCTATCGTCATGCGGTCGCCGAGAAATACCGTTTCTTCTCCTACGGTGATTGCATGCTTATTGAGTAGGCTTTCTTGAGGAACTCGCGCAAAACGGCGTGCGGCGCGAAACAGTTCCTGGCCCGACTGGCGGTGCGCGCCGCACCCTTTGCGCTTCTAATCAGAGCTCCGGCGATGAAACGGGCGAAGTATCTCGCGCCCAATCCCCTGAAAGAACGGTCCCCCGAAGACGCCAATTGCCAGTATCCCGCCGAACAGCGCCATGGCCTCATAGCTCTCACGCCCTTCCCGTTGCCAGTAGACATCGCTCAAATTAAGCCAGAGCGCAAACTCGTCGAGGATAAGCGCTGCGGCTACGCCATATAACATCGACGTGAACCCGCTCATCCAGCGCGAGGAAGTAGGAGCGCCCGTTCCAATCTCGGCAAGCCACGAATAACCTACCAGAAGCAATAGCAGAATTCCCCATACCATGTGATGAATGTGCCGGCCCCGCATCTCGACGTTATGGAATGGACCGATGTTGTTATGGATGGCGATCGTGAGGCCCCGGATAACCGCGACTGCGACAAAGAATCCCAAGGACGCCAGAAACAAGCGCTCACGACGCGTCTCTCCAAGTTGTTCTCTATAGATCTTCCGGAGACCGGTGCCGCGGACGACGGCCACGAGAATCGTGAGGATGAGGGCAATGATGAGCGGACCGATCCAAAAGCTGCGGTGTGTCCAGGGCATCCCTGTCATTTTAATAAGGGACAATCGGCGAGTAGGCCAAAGTGGACCAGTGGTACGAACCAGCACCTCAAGGTGGTGCTGGTAAGAAACACTTTAATGCGAAGAGAATCTAGACAGCGTGTGAACCACAAAATCTCACCGATCGGAGCTTTTCATGCAAACTGAACCTACCTCTTTGCGCCGGTCCTCGCTTATGGCGCTTTGTCCCGGCATCCTCTTGGCGTTTGTTTTGAGCAGTGCTCAAGCGCAAACGTTCGTTTCAACGGGGACGAAAGCACTTCCTCTGCGGGACGCCACGGAGATTGGAGTCCTGGCCCCTTCCACTCCCATGCACATTGTGGTGGGTTTGAAACTTAACAACGCCGACAAAGTCCAGCCGACGCTCAAAGCAATGGCGACACCGGGTAACGCGCTCTATGGCACTTCGTTGACGTCAGATCAGTTCCTAGCCCAGTTCGCACCGACCGCGGCACAGGTCGAAGCAGTCGAGAGTTATCTCACGAGCCGCGCCTTCGAGAACTTACAAGCATCCGATAACAGGCTGTTGCTGGAAGCTGATGGAACGGCCAAACAAGTCGAAGCAGCGTTTAACACGTCATTGTCGACGTTCTCGCAGTATGGGAAGACTATTTTTGCTAATACGACGGACGCGCAGATTCCCAAGTCGCTCGAAAATACAGTGGCTGCCGTGCTCGGGCTGAACAATATAGTAGGGCTGCATACACCGCTGGTCAAGAAAGGAACGGACCCTTGCACTTTGGGCAATTGTCCCGTACCGGCGCTGAATACGATCTACACGCCGCAGGATTACCAGATCGCGTACGATGCGGCGTATCCCGGCATTAAGAATACAAAGAGTGGGCCCGTTGTGACCCAAAAGGTCGCGACCGGAAGTGGAACTGTCATAGCCATCCTCTCCGAAGGCAATCTCACCCAAGTCGTGAAAGATCTACGGCTTTACGAGAAGTTGTACAATCTGCCGCAAGTACCGGTTACGTTGGTAAACGTCGGCCTGGCAAGCCCGGACACGAGCGGCGCGGATGAATGGGATCTCGATTCTCAGACTTCGACGGGCATTGCGCAACAGGTTGCGCATCTTTACTTCTATATTGCTACATCGCTGACGGATTCGGACATCGGGCTGGCGATTAATAAATTCGCTTCCGACAACAAAGCGAAGGCTCTTAACATCTCGCTTGGGGAATGTGAAGAGTTTCCCTATGTGGACGGCGCCATGCTTCTCGATGATGAGATGTTCGCGGAAGCGGCCTTGCAGGGGCAAACCGCTTTCGCGTCCTCAGATGACAACGGCTCAGGCTGCCCAGTCCTTCCAACCAACGGCGTGCCTGCTTCCGGACCTCCGAGCGTATCCTATCCCGCCTCATCGCCCTACGTGATAGCTGCCGGCGGGACCGACCTGCTCACGAATGCGGATTACAGCTACAACACCGAGACCTCCTGGAATTCCGGCGGCGGCGGAGTAAGCGCGTTCGAAAATCCTCCTTTCTGGGAGAGCGGGATCGTTCCGAGTTCCGAGGCGTCAGCGGTCGGTGTTGGGCGCGGCGTCCCTGACGTTGCAATGTGCGCCGACCCCAACGTCTGCGGCGCGAATATATTCGTAAGCGGCGCGCAGGAAGGCGTAGGCGGAACAAGCCTCTCTTCCCCGCTATCAGTCGGATCGTGGGCTCGTATTGAATCCGCCCATAGCAATAAGCTCGGTTTCGCCGCGCCGTTGATTTACCAACTCGCGTCGGGTTTGGGGCCCGATGGAAAGATAAAGGGATTCAACGATGTCGAGATCGGCTGTAATGGGGCGTTCTGCGCAACGCCTGGGTGGGATTACAACACTGGACTCGGCTCGTGGGACATTTTCGAAGTGAATAAACTGGTGCCCTGAAATAAAGGAGAATCACGCAAGGAACAGGTCCAGGAGCCCACTGACGCTGTGCACTCCCGCTTCCGCGGCGACTGCCAGCGCGTGTTTCCGGACCGTCTCTGAGGTGATCGGGCCGATGGTTGCGATTCTGGTGCGATGTAACGGGTGAATGCCGATCAACCGCACCAGATTTTCGACCGCGGACGAGCTGGCGAAGGTGACCCAGTCCGGATAAGGCTCCCGGAAAATCGTGCGCGCCCGTTCTGCCGATCCTTCCGGGATCACGTTGCGGTACGCTTCCACAGCCCGCACTTGCGCTCCGCGTTCTTGCAGCTTGGACCGAACAACATCGCGCGTAACAGCAGCGCTCGGGATCAGGATTCGGCGGCCGGTCAAGTCTTCATCTTCAAAGGCTTGTACAAGCGATTCAGCGACATATTCTCGCGGAGTAATACTCACCCGGAAACCGTGGTTCTCAGCGGCTTGCCTCGTCGTTGAACCCACCGTCGCGATACGGGAAGTGCAATGCTTGGCTCCCTGCGAAAGTTCCGCCGCAAATGCCGCGACGGCATTTGTGCTGGTGAAAATAATCCAGTCGTACTCGTCGCAATGCTCGGCGGCGCTTCGCAACGGTTCAGGGTCGGCAGGAGGCGCAATGCCGACGACCGGCAACAGAATCACTTCAGCTCCCGAATCTCGTAAGGGCTGAGCAAGCTCTTCGGCCTGGTGGGAGGCGCGAGTGACTACGATCCGCAGACCACCGAGAGGACGCACTTACTCGCTCTCGCGAAGGATGGTTCCGGCGCCTCGCGCCAACAGATCGTCCGCAACAGCCTTACCTAGTTCTTCGGGTAGCTTGCGAGACCCTGTCCTATTTGCTCGCAGGTGATGCAAGCCGCTGGGCGAAACGACAATCGCGGTCACGTGAAGAACATCTTCGATGGGCTGCGCGAAGACGCCTACGGGCAACTGGCAACCGCCCCCCAGTGCTGCCAGCACTGCTCGTTCGCAGCTGACTGCCTGACGGCTGGGCTCGTGATTCAACTGAGCGCAAATCTCGCGTGCTGGGTCCGCCTCGCGAGTTTGTACCCCAAGAGCACCTTGCCCTGGGGCCGGGCAGATCTGCTCGGCAGAGAATATCTGAGCGATTTCATGCTGCAGGCCAAGACGCTGCAGCCCGGCGGCGGCCAGCAGGATAGCGCCGTATTGCCCGTCTCTCAACTTGCGGAGACGCGTATCGACATTGCCCCGGATGGGTTCGATTTCGAGATCCGGGCGCAACATGCGGAGCTGCGCCGCGCGCCTTGCAGAACTGGTGCCGACTCGCGAGCCTTGAGGCAGATCATCAAGACGGCTGCCGGCTATGACATCGCGAGGATCCTCTCGTTCCGGAATAGCAGCTATACACAAGCCGTTCGGCAATTCTGTGGGCAGGTCTTTGAGACTATGAACGGCCATGTCGATGACCCCGGCCAGCAGCGCCTCTTCAATCTCTTTCGTGAACAGGCCCTTGCCGCCGGCCTGAACCAGTGACGCGGTCTGTAGATGATCGCCAGTGGTCTTGATGATCTCGATACGGCTCGTCACGCCCAGTTCATTGAGACGAGAGGCGATGTGATTCGCTTGCCAGAGAGCTAGTTGGGAACCGCGCGAGCCAATGGCTAATGTGATCGCCGGCGCGCGGACTTGCATGCGCCTTATTGATCCCGCAGCCGGAAAATACGGCGAACCGCACTGACCAACTCGCCGTCGCGAATCTGCTCGCCTGTTGTTTGCGCTGCCGCGTGCCGCCGTATTTCAGAGATCGGCCCGTGGGCGATTTTGTTCACGATGCCACGCGTCATTGCCTCGAGCGCTTCTTCCTGTTGGGGGGTCAAGGGACCGAGGCGGCCACGGTGACGCGCGATGGCCTCACGCCGGATATTCTCGAGCTGCTCTTGCAAGCTGACGATGGTTGGACTAACATCCCGTTCGCGGAGGCGGGCCTCAAGCCGTTCCACCTCTTGAGCAACTATGCTTTCGGCCTGCTCCGCTACCTCATGGCGTGCTCGCAGATTGCGCTCCGCAAGCCGCTGCAGGTCGTCAATGTCATAGAGAAACGCGTGTTCCAATTGGTTCACGCGCGGCTCGATATTCCTCGGGACGGCTATATCGATAAGGAACATCGGTTGATTCTTGCGAGATTCAATCGCTCGCCGCACGGTGTCGACATCCAGAACGTAACCCGGAGCAGCTGAAGACGTGATGACGATATCCACTTCGGCGAGCCGCTGCGGGAACAGCTCATAGGGGATCACTTCGCCATGGAAAATTCGGGCTAACTGCTCGGCGCGGTCGGGCGTGCGGTTGGTAATGAGAATCTCGGTCGCGCCCGCGCGAAACAAATGCCGGGCCGCGCCCTCGGACATCTTGCCTGCGCCTATGATCAGGACGGTCTTCTTGTGCAGGGAGCCGAAGATCTCGCGGGCCAGCTCGACAGCCGCATAACTGACGGATACGGCGCTCTGCCCAATCCCGGTCTCCGAACGAATACGTTTCGCGACGGTGAATGCACGCCTGAGGACAGCATCCAAAACGCTGCCGATCGTTCCCTGATGGCGCGCCTGCGCGTAGGCTTGCTTAAGCTGGCCGAGAATCTGCGGCTCGCCCACAATCATGGAGTCGAGGCTTGAGGCCACGCGGAAAAGGTGCCGCATGGCATCAGTTTCTTCAAGGAGGTAAAAATGCGTGCTGACAGCATCGTGGCCCCTCACCAGCCCCTCGAGCAGTGTGTCGGCGCGCACGCCATCCTCCAGCGCGGCAGTCATCTCAACCCGGTTGCAAGTGGAAAGGATGAGCGCTTCCTTTGCGCCGCGAGCTTGCATATCCAGCAGCGCGGCAGGAATCTCTTCCGACCGAAATGCGAGCTTCTCACGCACCTCGACCGGGGCGGTGCGATGATTGATTCCTGCCAGCGCCAGCCTCATCGCAGCCACCACGTCCTGAGACCGACATGGGTCGCCCAGGTGACGATCGAGCAGGCCAAAACGCTCACCGCCAGCCAGGCGATCCGGCGCCCCCGCCATCCAGCTGAGACGCGCAGGAAGATCATGGCCAGATAGAAAGCCCAAGTGAAGAGGAAGAACGCGATCTTGGGATTAAAAATCCAGGCCGTGCCGCTCTCAACGAACGCCCAAACGACACCTGTGACCGTTCCGATTGTGATGAACACAAACCCGGCATTCATAGATTGCGTGATCACGCGATCCAAAGTTGCGAGCGGAGGAAGGCGGTTGGCGGACGGGCTTACTTTTTTTCGTTTCAGCTGGCGTTCCTGAAGCAGATAGTAGATGGAGGCGACCGCCGAGAGAACCAGCGCGGCGTATCCGGCCAGAACAGTAGAAATGTGCACCAGCAGCCACGCGTTTCGAATCTGCGGGCTGCTCCAGGATGCGACTGGAAACTCAGTCGCGCCAATCAGCGTCATGAAGAACACGACCGGAAACAAGCAGACCCCGAAAATCGCGATTCGATAGTAGCTGTACGCCAGAAGGAACAGTGCAGCGATCAGAAACGCGCAAAAGGAACTGGTTTCGTAGAAGTTGTTCAGCGGCAGATGACCGGTTTCGGCGCGCAGCTCGACGATGGAAACCAGATGGAAAATTGTTCCGGCGGCAACTGCGATCAATGCCGGAGTGAACAGCCGCGTGCTCTTTCGGAATAGATAAATAAGCGCGTACAGCAATCCGCACGAATACAAGGCGGCGGCCGTCCGCAGCCAGAGAACGCTCATAGCGGGGACTCTTCTTCAGTATAGGGTTAGGTGGTGCAGAGCTCGCACAAAGGCCGCGGAGGGGTGCGAGGGTAGGGCGATTTGCGAGAAGGTTCGATAATGAGCCGAATGGAACACGCTCAAGTTGGCGCGACGGGGCCGCCGTAATTAGTCTTCGGGGAATGAGTCTTCACCGGATGCGACTTGCCCTAGAATGCTACTAAGATGTCGTTGTTTTCGATTACCAACGGAGCCGCACATAGGATCCCACCGGCAAAGGCCAGCCTTGAACGTAATGTCCAGCGTCTCTTCGAACGCAATCTCCTTGAAGTGCTGGATATTCATTTCCTCGCATCCGAATATTCAACAAGCTTCGGCGGCAGAATCGATACGCTAGGCGTTGATGGCCATGGCGCTCCGGTGATCGTCGAATACAAGCGCAGCCAGAACGACAGCGTGATAAGTCAAGGGCTCTCGTACCTGTACTGGCTCTTGGATCACAAAGCCGAATTCGAAGTCTTAGCCCAGAAAGCGAAGATATCGATTACCATCGATTGGGAATCTCCGCGAGTTGTCTGCATCGCGGAGAGCTACAACAAATTCGATCTCGATACTGCCGATCTGCTTCCTATAAAAATAGAGCTCTACCGGTATCGGCTATACGAAAACAACATTCTCCAGGTGGAAGCTGAGACGCAGCGCAAAGTAAGAATTTCAACCTCCCAAGTATTCAAGGAGAAAACGGACCACGGCCCTTTGGCGCTCAAGGAAAAGAATCAATATACGCTTAACGCTCATCTTGCGAGCGTGAGCGATCACACTCGCAAGCTGTTCAACACGCTGAAAGAAGCAATTACCTTGCTGGATGACGCAATCATTGAGGAACCCAAGGCAAAATACATCGCTTACAAGCTGACCACCAATTTCGTGGATGTGGTTGTTTTAAAAGATTCGTTGAAGATTTTTTTGAATCTTCCGAGTGGCCATATCAACGATCCTTTGAGCTTGGCTCGCGACCTGACGAAACCGCAAAAGGTGGGGCATTGGGGTAACGGTGATTACGAGATTAAGCTGAACAGCGAAGAAAACATCGGAGCAGTAGCGGACCTCATACGCCAGAGTTACGAATACAATAAATAGCGGCGGAATCGTTCACCATCAAACGCCCAGCCCGTCATTGAGAGCGTATGACTTACTCATTCCGTAACGCGACCGCCGCGTCAAGTCTCGAAACTCGGACCGCCGCTGGGAGCGCAGCACAAGCTGCTGCAAGCAGCAGACTGAACAGGGGAAGCGCGACACCCAACAAATCGGACGTCTTGATTCCCTACAGCAAAGACGCCAGGAATCGCGCAACGCCCATGCCGACACCAAGGCCGGCGCCCAGCCCCAAAACCAGCAGAAGTGCAATATTTGAGACCACCATCACAACTAATCTCAGACGCTCGGCGCCCAACGCCACACGGATTCCGATTTCTTTCGTGCGTTGTACGACCAAATAGTTCAAGATGGCATAGATTCCAAGGGCGGCGAGGATGATCGCAATGACTGCGAAAAAGCCCGACAGCAACGCCAGCAATCGCTCACGAATCAACGTGTTGCTGATTAAAGCCGACTGCAGATTGACATCGCTTATCCGAAAGCCCGGGTGTATGCGAGGAATTTCCTTGTTCAGCATGGCCGTAACTGCACCGGGATCTAGCGCCGTACGCACCTCCAGCGTTCCGCCGCCGCCTCCGCGCATCGGGAGGTACACGGTCGGAGGCGCGGTCTGGCGCAAATCGTTGTACTTCGTGTCTCCTGTTACGCCGACGATCATCTGTGGAATCCACGTGTTATTGTCGCTGGCTCGAAAGAAGCGTTCGCCGACGGCATTCGTTCTTGGAAAATATCGTCGCGCAAAGGCCTGATTCACCAGCACGGACGAGGGAGTTGCCGGCTGCGAGTCCTGGGAGTCGAAATCGCGGCCGCCGAGCAGCGGTATGCGCATCGTTTCCAGGAAACCCGGCGAGATTTCCAGATAGTAAGGTTGGAAAGCATCGGGCTTGCGTCCGGGGACTCGGATGGCATTATCCCAGCCCCCGCCTGCGAAAAGCGCCCATCCGGATGTTCCGGCGGCTTGAATGCCGCTAAGCTCGCGGACGCGGCCCACCAGCTGAAGCCAGAGGACACGCGCCTTCTCGTCCTGCTGCCGTAGATCTTTCGCATCGATCCCAAACAGAATGACCCCTTCCTTTGCAAAGCCCAGATCAACGTGGTTCAGCTTGTCAAAGGAAATCAACAACAGCCCCGCGACGAACAATACGATGAAACTGAATCCTACCTGCGCCGCGACGAGCGGCCTCAGCAACCCGATTCGATTGGAAGATTTTACCGTCGCGGTCTTAAGTGCCTCGTTTGGCGAAGTAGTCGAGGCGCGAATCGCCGGCGCTAAACCGAATGTAGCGGTAGTCAAGGTGCACGTGAGGACGAGGAAAGCGAACACTGCGCCGTCCGCATGAAGGTCCAGATACACCGGGTTATCCAGGCTTGATAACAGGGTCAAAATCATGGGTGCTATCCATACGCCAAGGGCTCCGCCAAGCGCGCAGGACGCCGCGGCGATCAATCCGCTTTCGATCAGCAATTGCTGGATGAGGCGCTTTCGCCCGGCGCCAATGGAGAGGCGTAAAGCCATCTCGTGTTCGCGTGCAGCGATCCGGGCAATCAAGAGATTTGCGACGTTGGAGCAGGCGATCAAGAGAACCAATCCAACCACGGCCGCTAAGATCCAAAGCGGATGCTCGAAATCGCGCCGCAACCCCGAAGGGCCGCTCGCGGCAGACCGCACGAACAGTGGTGTATCGATAAACCTTCGGACGTGTTCTTTCGGCTCGTCAGCTGCGAACCACTGCGCCGCGACTTCGCGATGAAAGTTCTTAAAGACGCCTTCAAGAACCGCGCGAAGATCTCCCGGCTTCGCTCCCGGGTTGAGACGGCCCATGACCCGGAACCAATTCCAGTCGGGGCGGGAGAACGACTGCGCATCGCCCATCGCCAGAGGGACCCAAAGGTCCGTGCCTATCCCGGGCTCCACGCCGCTGAATCCCCGCTGCGCGACACCGACAATTTGGAACTGCTTTTCCGCTAAAGTGAACCAACGGCCCAAGACAGAAGGATCGCCCGAGAAGCGCCGCTTCCAAAAGTCGTAGCTGATAACCGCAACCGGATGTTTTCCAGGTTCCTGGTCATCAGCCGAAGTCAGCAGCCTCCCCAAAACCGGCCGAATTCCTAAGATCCGAAACGTATTCCCGGAGATCCATTGGGGTCGGATTCTTTCTTCCGGCCCGGTGGAACCGTTGAAAATGGCGGGGCGGACAATCTGGTAACTTATACCGGCCAAGTCGGCTTTTGGCCGACCCGCGGCACGCAGAAGCTGAAAGAGTACATAGCTGAATGAGTCGTGCTCTTGTCCCTGCAAGGGATCCGAGCTATCGGGCGGGTATGCCAGATAGATCAGGCGGTCCGGATCTTGCACATTCAACGGCCGCAAGACCAAAGCTTCGATCAGCGAGAAAGCCGCCGTACAAGCGCCAATCGCGAGCGCCAGCGAAAGCACGGCCGCTAGGGTGACGCCGGCATTCTTTCGCAAGATCCTCAAGCCGAATCGGATATCCTGGAGAACCGAATCTGCCCAGGAAAGTAACTTTATCTCTCGGCTGGTCTCGCGCAAACGAAGCCGGTTGCCGAAGTGAAGGTTTGCCTCCTCCCTGGCGGCTTCGCGGCTCATCCCATCGCGAACAAGATCCTCGGTACGAGCTTCGATGTGGAACCGCTGCTCTTCTGAAAGATCCTCATCGAGCGCGCGGCTTCGAAAGACCTTTAAGAACCGAATCGACCAGGACATATCAATCTCCTAGGCGTGCCTCAAGATATGGCCGACCGCGCGGGTAACCGCACGCCAGCGCGATTCCTCAATTTCCAGTTGTTTTTGACCTTCCGGGCAGATCGCGTACGTGCGTGCGCGGCGTTTGTTATCCGTCGTGATCCATTGCGCTTTGATCCAGCCCGCCTCCTCCATACGGTGCAGAGCGGGATACAGGGATCCTTCCTCCACCCGCAGGATGTCTTCCGACATATTTTCGATTTGAGTAGTCAGGCCGTATCCATGCAGCGGGCCTCTTCGAGCGAGGATCTTAAGAATCAACAGTGGCAATGAACCTTGGAGCGAATCTTGTCCGGCCATACGATACCAAGCTGGCTTACTTAGAAAGCTAAGTGTATAGCTCGGCGGCAAGCACTGTCAAGACCGATTGCCAACATCGTATCGGGAGGCGGGTATTGGATCATCAAAGTGTCGATGGGTGGTGCTGAAAGACCATCCCATACAAGAAGCAGTGAAAGGAGCTTAAGCAAGTTCATGAGCGAATTTTTAAGCGGCAAACGAGCCCTGGTGACAGGCGCCTCGAAAGGCATTGGGTTTGCGGTGGCGCGGGCTCTTCTCGCGGAAGGCGCGGATGTGGTCATTTGCGCTCGCGACGATCAGCGGCTCGAGCGCGCGCTGGACGATCTGAGAAAGCAGGCCGCCGGCCGTAAAGTGGCGGGGCGCACGGCCGATGTAAGCAACAGCGATGACGTACGCCGGCTCTTTGAGTTTGCGGACCATGAGCTGGGCGGCTTGAACATCCTGATCAATAACGCAGGCATAGGTCTTTTCCGCGCGACTGCTGAACTATCGATTGAAGAATGGAACCGGCTGATCGGGACGAATCTGTCCGGCGCATTCTATTGCAGCCGCGAGGCGCTGGAGCGGTTTAGCCGCGCTCGAGGCGGCTCTATCGTCAATATAAGCAGTCTCGCGGGAAAGAATCCGTTCTCCGGCGGCGCAGCTTACAATGCCTCAAAGTTTGGGCTGAACGGGTTCAGCGAGGCCATGATGTTGGACCATCGCAATGACAATGTGCGGGTCAGCTACATCCTGCCGGGAAGCGTCGAGACCGAGTTCGCCGGCAATGATCCGGGTCGTCGGTCCGCCTGGAAGATTGCGCCGGAAGATATAGCGGAAATCGTGCTAGACATCCTGCGCAAGCCGGAACGGACTCTGGTGAGTCGAGTTGAGGTGAGGCCTTCGCGTCCTCAAAAGGAGTAGATCAGAAAAGCCCTGTAGCGAAAACATCCTCCCTCCCATTCATGAAACAAGCGCCCTTGACGATGAAAGGAATAGGAAGCAGCGCTCGGGTGATTTAGTAGGTCAGTTGCTCCTTCCAAGGCTTGAGGGTATCGAATTCGGGGCCGGGACCCACAGGCTGATGAAACGGTTTTGCGGCGCTCGACACGTGAATAGAAAGAAGGATCAAGGCATATATGGGCCGGTTACGAAAAGTGCTCGATCCTACCAGAACGGGCAAAGACGCCGAAGCGCTGGAAAGAACGTTGCTCAAACTGGTGGTGGGCCAAGACGAGGCAGTCGAGCAGATCGTCAATATTTACCAGATGTTCATCACCGGTTTGTCGGCGCCGGGGCGGCCAGTGGGTAACTTCCTCTTCCTGGGGCCAACCGGCTCTGGGAAGACTCGAAGCGTGGAAGCAACGGCGGAGGCCCTGGCCCACAATCCTCGCGCCGTGATCAAGATCGATTGCGCTGAGTTTCAGCACAGTCATGAAATCGCCAAGCTCATCGGTTCGCCTCCCGGATACCTGGGACATCGCGAGACGCACCCTCTGCTGAGTCAAGAGGTCATTAATCAGCACCACACCGAATCGATGAAGTTGAGCTTCATCCTTTTCGACGAGATTGAGAAAGCCAGCGACGCACTTTGGAATTTGCTTTTAGGGATTCTGGATAAAGCGACTTTAACACTTGGCGACAATCGCAAAGTGGATTTCTCGCGAGCCATGATTTTCATGACGAGCAATCTTGGGGCCACTGAAATGTGCGCGCTGACGAGCCCGAAGCTCGGATTCCGCGCCGAACCGGCATGTGCAGGAGCTCACGCGGTTGACGATCGACTCAACAAGAAGGTCGCGCGGAGCGGGGTTGAAGCGGCACGCCGAAAGTTCACGCCGGAATTCATGAACCGCATCGATAAAGTCGTCGTATTCAAGCCCCTCGGCGAGCCGGAATTGTGCAGGATTTTGGACCTGGAACTTCGGCAGGTTCAGCAGCGCGTACTTTTCTCTCCAGGGGAGCGATGTTTCGTGTTCACTGTTACCGATGCGGGAAAGGGCCTTCTCCTGGAGGAAGGGACTGACGTGAAGTACGGCGCCCGCCATCTGAAACGCGCCATTGAACGCCTGGTGGTGCATCCGTTATCGAATTTGATGGCGACCGGTCAGGTTAGAGCCGGCGACTGGATCCAGGCCGATCTGAACGGGGAGAATCGTTCACTCGTATTTACCAAGGAAGCAGAGAGTCTCGAGCTTCAAACCGTAGCTGGCATGATCGGCGATAACTTCAAGCTCCCCGAGATGGCGACTGCGGCATTTGCGCAAGGGGATGGGGCGAGGACCGTTTCAGCCAAGCCAGCCAGAAAGTAGTCATTTTCGGACGAATTACTACTCCATAATGCCCCGAACGCTGCGCGAACTTCACGCCGGCAGCTGAGTCGATCCCATCAGAAACTTGTCCATGTGATGCGCGGCCTTCCGGCCTTCCGCGATCGCCCAAACCACCAGCGATTGTCCCCGGCGCGCGTCGCCGGCCGAGAAAACGCCGGGGACAGAAGTCATGTACGCGCCATCTGCCTGCACGTTGCCGCGCCCGTCGAGCGTCAAGGGCAACTGCTCGAGCAATCCCGCACGGACCGGACCGGAGAAACCAATCGCAATCAGCACCAGATCGGCATCCAGGTAGAACTCGCTCCCTGCGATCTTTTCAAACGCCGGCTTGGGGCCGACGCGCACGCAATGCAGCTTCTTCACGTCGCCATCCTCGTCGCCGCTGAAGTGAGTCGTCAGGATGCTCCATTCGCGAAATCCGCCCTCCTCGTGGGCAGCTTCCACTCGCAACTGCAAGGGCCATTGCGGCCATGGCGTGGTGTGATCACGGTTCTCCGGCGGCATCGGATGAATCTGCAGTTGATGAACCGATGCAGCTTTCTGCCGATGGGCAGTCCCGAGACAATCTGCTCCTGTATCGCCACCGCCGATGATGATGACACGCTTCCCGGTCGCTATGATTTCTCTATTCATGCCTTCTTCTCCGCTGGTCAAGGGATCACCTGCTCCGCGCTTGTTCTGCTGGGTCAGGTAATCCATCGCGAAATGAATGCCCTTCAGCTCGCGTCCCGGGATCTGCAGGTCGCGATGCTGCTCCGCGCCGATTGCCAATAACGTCGCGTCGAATCCACGAAGAAGTTCATCACCTTTGACGTCGATACCGGCGTTAACTTTGCTGCGGAACTCGATCCCTTCGGCCGAGAGCTGCTCGAGCCGCCGGTCCACGGCGTTTTTCTCGAGCTTGAAATCCGGAATGCCGTAGCGCAGCAATCCTCCCAGGCGGTCGTGCTTTTCAAAGACGGTGATGGCGTGACCTGCCCGATTGAGTTGCTGCGCGGCAGCTAGACCTGCGGGCCCGGAACCCACGATTGCAACTTTCTTCCCGGTCCTTCGGCGCGGCGGCTCGGGCTGAATCCATCCTTCAGAAAAGCCGCGATCAATGATGTTTTGCTCGATGACCTTGATGCTCACCGGATCTTGATTGATACTCAGAACGCACGCGGGCTCGCAAGGGGCGGGGCAGATGCGGCCGGTGAATTCAGGGAAATTGTTGGTCGCGTGCAGCGCTCTCAGCGCTTCGCGCCAACGGCCCTTCCAAACCAGATCGTTCCAATCGGGGATCAAATTATTGAGAGGGCAACCGGTATGACAAAACGGCAAGCCGCAATCCATGCACCGGCCCGCTTGCCGTTGTACGTTCGTTTCCGGAAATTCCCGATAAACTTCGAACCAGTCGTTAACCCGCTCGAGCACGGGCCGCCGCTCCGGCGTTTCGCGCGTGTATTCTAAAAAGCCCGTTACTTTGCCCACGCGACTACCGCACCCGCTCGCCTGCAGCCCTCGAATGAAATGGCTCAAATATGGCTGCGGGAATCCTCTGCTCCGCGGTTCTGGCGGCACCGAGTGCTCGTTTGTATTCGTGTGGAAACACCTTCACGAAGTGCCTGAGCATTTGCGCCCAGTTATCGAGAATGCGTCGCCCTAAGGCGCTGCCCGTGTACTCGACATGCTTGGTGATGAGCCGATTGAGCGCCAGAATGTCATCGCGATCGAATATAGGTTCCAGATCGACGCCTGCGTTGTTGCAGCGAACTCGCGCGAACTCGCCCGTGGCATCAAGAACGTAAGCAATTCCACCGCTCATTCCGGCAGCGAAGTTGCGCCCGGTCCGGCCCAAAATCACGACCGTTCCATTGGTCATGTATTCGCAAGCGTGATCACCCACTCCCTCGACCACGGCAGTGGCTCCGGAATTGCGAACAGCGAAGCGTTCGCCGGCGACACCATTGAAGTACGCTTCGCCGCTGGTTGCACCGTACAGGACCGTGTTCCCGATCAGAATATTCTCTTCCGAGGGGAAGGTTGAATTCTTTGGCGGAAAAACCATGATCTTGCCGCCGGAAAGACCCTTGCCGACATAATCATTCGCATCGCCTTCGAGGCTCAGTGACACGCCGCTAGCGAGAAATGCGCCGAAGCTCTGGCCCGCGGAGCCGGCAAAGTTAATTCGAATTGTATCTTCGGGCAAGCCCTGGGAGCCGTGTCGCCGCGCAATTTCGCCGCTCAGCATCGCGCCGACGGTTCGATGCACATTGCGGATCGGCATGCTGAATTCGCACGGTGCGCCATGCTCGATGGCATCGTAAGCCAGATGCATCAAGCTGTGGTCCAAAGCCTGCGTGAGGCCGTGGTCTTGCCCAATCAAACAGCGCCGGCCCACACGCCCAGGGACCTGCGGGTTGTACAGAATTGACGAGAAATCGAGCCCTTGGGCCTTCCAATGCTCAATCGCGCCGCGCTTCTCGAGCATGTCAACGCGGCCGATCATCTCGTTCATCTTGCGAAAGCCCATCTTCGCCATCCACTCGCGTACTTCTTCCGCAACATAAAAGAAGAAGTTGATGACGTGCTCGGGCGTGCCTTCGAATTTCTTGCGCAGCTCAGGGTTCTGCGTCGCAATTCCCACGGGGCAAGTATTCAGATGACATTTGCGCATCATCACGCAACCCAGGGCAACCAGCGGGGCAGTCGAGAAACCGAATTCCTCCGCTCCCAGAAGCGCCGCGATCACAACGTCTCTTCCGGTCTGCAGCTTCCCGTCTACCTGCACTCGAATTCGACTGCGGAGATCGTTCATGACTAGGACCTGCTGAGTTTCGGCCAAACCCAACTCCCAGGGAACGCCCGCATGCTTGATGGAGGTGAGCGGAGACGCGCCAGTGCCACCATCGTGGCCGCTGATAAGAACCGCATCGGCGTGGGCCTTCGAAACACCTGCCGCCACCGTGCCTACGCCCACTTCCGCCACCAACTTTACGGAAATTCGCGCCACTGGATTGACGTTCTTGAGATCGTAAATCAGTTGCGACAGATCTTCAATCGAATAAATATCGTGATGCGGAGGCGGTGAGATCAAGCCAACGCCGGGGATGGAATGACGCACGCGCGCGATCTCCGCGTCCACCTTGTGGCCGGGCAATTGCCCGCCCTCGCCAGGCTTCGCGCCTTGTGCGATTTTGATCTGCAGATCGTCGGCATTGACGAGATAATTTGTGGTGACTCCAAAGCGTGCGGAGGCAACTTGCTTAATCGCGCTGCGCCTCGAGTCTCCATTGGGAAGGGGGATGAATCGTCTTTCGTCCTCCCCGCCTTCCCCGGTATTCGAACGGCCCCCGATGCGATTCATCGCAACTGCGAGCGTTTCATGCGCCTCCGTGCTGATCGAGCCGAACGACATCGCGCCAGTCGCGAACCGCTTGACAATTTCGCCGGCAGGTTCGACCTCGTCGATCGGTATCGGGCGCGGAACGCTTTTCAGCTCCATTATTCCACGCAATGTGCAGAGCCGCTCATTCTGTTGATCGACTAGCGCGGTGTATTCCTGAAACGTCGCGTAACTTTGTTGGCGAACCGAATGCTGAAGTTTGCTCACCGTGAGTGGATTCAGCAGGTGGTATTCGCCGTGAATGCGGTATTGATAGTTGCCGCCAATCGCCAGCTCGGTCTCAAAATCGGAAACCGGACGAAACGCGAGATCGTGCTTCTGAATCGCTTCTTTGGCTAGAACGCCCAGTCCGACTCCCTCGATCCGCGACGGAGTGCCGGTGAAATACCGGTCGACCAGCTCTTTGTTGAGGCCGATCGCTTCGAAGACTTGCGCGCCCCGATAGCTTTGCAGCGTAGAGATGCCCATCTTCGAGAAGACCTTCAACAGGCCTTTATTCACTGCTTTGATGTAGTTCTTGATCGCCGATTCGGGCGTGACGCCTTGCGGCAACTCACCGGCGGCCGCCATTTGTTCAATCGTCTCGATTGCGAGGTACGGATTGATCGCACTCGCGCCGTATCCGATCAAAAGGCAGAAGTGCATCACTTCGCGCGGCTCGCCCGATTCGATGATTAGAGCTACGCCGGTGCGGGTGCCTTCCCGAACCAGATGGTTGTGTACTGCTGTTAAAGCAAGGAGGCACGGAATGGGCGCGAACTCCTCGTCAATTCCGCGATCGGAAAGGATGAGCAGGCTGTATCCGGCGTTGATCGCAAGCGACGCACGCCGGCAAAGACTATCGAGCGCCCGCTTCAACCCCATCTCACCGTCAACCACGCTGAAGATCGTCGGCAAAGTGGAAGCGAGCAGATCGCCCCGCGAAACACGCCTCAATTTTTCGAGATCGCGATTGGTCAGAACCGGGTGCGGCATCTTAAGCGTGTGGCAATGCTCCGGTGTCTCGGCAAGGATGTTGCGCTCAGTGCCGATGTAACTTGTCAGGGACATCACCAGCTCTTCGCGGATCGGGTCGATGGGCGGATTCGTTACCTGCGCGAACAACTGCTTGAAATAGTTGAACAACAGCTGCGGCTTATCCGACAAACAAGCGAGCGGCGTGTCGGTTCCCATCGACCCGACTGCCTCTTGTGCATCCGTCGCCATGGGAGAGATCAGCAGCCGGAGATCTTCATCGGTGTAGCCGAAGCATCGCTGACGCATAAGCACGGTTTCGTGATCGGTGCCTTGGATGCGATTCGGCTCGGGCAACGAATCGAGAGTAATCTGATTTGCTTCGAGCCACTCGCCGTACGGCTGCCTGGATGCAAGCTGGTGCTTAATCTCTTCGTCCGGCACGATGCGGCCTTGCTCGAGGTCGACTAACAACATTCTTCCGGGCTGCAGACGGCCTTTGTACTCGATCTGATCCGGGGAAAACGGAAGCACGCCGGTTTCGGAGGCCATCAGCAGGAGACCATCTTTGGTGACCAGATATCGCGCGGGGCGGAGACCATTGCGGTCGAGCGTTGCGCCAATAACGCGGCCATCGGTAAACGCGACGGCAGCCGGACCGTCCCAAGGCTCCATCAGCGAGGCGTGATACTCATAAAACGCCCGCTTCTCCGGAGGCATCGTGTTGTCGCCGTCCCAGGCCTCGGGAATGAGCATCGCCATTACGTGCGGAAGCGAACGGCCGGACATGCTCAAGAGCTCGACCGCATTGTCGAGCGCCGCTGAGTCGCTGATATCGGGCTGAATAATCGGGAACAGCTTCTTGATGTCGTCGAAATAAGGCGATGACATCACCGGCTGGCGTGCATACATCCAATTGGTGTTCCCGCGCAACGTATTGATCTCTCCGTTGTGGCACAAATAGCGGAAGGGATGCGCGAGCTGCCAGGTAGGAAACGTGTTTGTCGAAAAACGCTGATGGACGAGACAGAGCGCGCTCTTGGTGTTCGGATCGAGAAGCTCGTTATAAAACTCGCCGATCTGGTTGGCGAGCAGCAGGCCCTTGTAGATGATCGTGCGCGAGGAAAACGAGGGGATGTAGAAGAACGACTTTTCCCGCATGTCGGAATCGGCAACCAGCGATTCCACGCGTTTTCTTACGACGTACAACTTGCGCTCAAACTGCTCGTTCGTAAGACCCGCAGGGCGGCCGACGAAGAACTGCTCGATGTAAGGCTGCGAGGCGCGCGCAACTCGCCCGATCGCGTCAACGTGTACCGGGGTATCGCGCCAGCCCAGGACGGTAAGTCCCTCTTCGCGCGAGATCTTTTCGAGTAAACCTTCGCATGCCAACCGTTGCTGATGCTCCACCGGCAGAAAGCACATCGCAATTCCGTATTCGCCGAAGCCGGGCAGTGAAAATCCAAGACTCGCGGCCTCTCTCGCGAAAAACTGATGAGGAATCTGGATCAGAACGCCCGCCCCATCGCCCGTTTCCGAATCGCAGCCGCAAGCCCCGCGATGCTGCAGATTGATCAGAATCTGCAGGCCCTGCAGGACGATGTCGTGTGAAGGCTCGCCTTTGATATTGACGATGAACCCGATGCCGCATGCGTCATGCTCATTCCCCGGGTGGTACAACCCTTGTGGTTTCGGCAATTGGCTCAAGGAATCCAGTGCGTACACTTCTAGCTCCTCCGTCGAGAGGGGGATAGCCAAGTATACCGACCGGCACAGTATTCGTCAAATCGAATCTTTCCAGCTTTTTAATCAGTTTTACTTATGATACAGTTGACCTAGGCATGACTATTGCGAATCTCCGTCTGATCCGTGATGTAGGGCACTTTCGCAGTGTCACCAAAGCCGCTCGGCTGCATGAGATCAGCCAATCAGCCGCCAGCCAGGCGATCCAGGAAGTTGAACGCGAATTGGCTGTCCCGCTGTTCGACCGGAGCACCCGGCCGCTTGGCGTCACGCCCGCCGGGAAGGAGTACGTCGAGTATTGCCGCGATGTGTTGCGAAGGCACGACGAGTTGCAGGCCTCTTTAGCGCTTCTGAAGAACCAGACCAACGGGACCGCTCGCTTGGCAGCGATCTATTCCGTGGGTTTATCGGAAATGGCCGAAATCCAGGAACGGTTCGTTAGAGCCTTCCCCGAGGGTGAACTGCAGGTTTCCTATCTGCGGCCGGAACGCGTATGGGAGGCGGTAAGCCAGGACGAAGCGGATCTAGGCCTGATGAGCTATGCGGAATCTTCGCGCGATGTGATCGCTTTACCTTGGCGCGATGAGGAGATGGTGGTGGCTGTTGCGCCCAATCACCCGCTGGCTCGAAGAAGGTCTATACATGCAGCAGCAATTGACGGTGAAACTTTCATCGGCTTCGATGACGATCTACCGATCCAGAGCCGGATCGAGCGGTACTTGCGCGACCACAAAGTGAACGTGCAGATGGCGCTGCACTTCGACAATCTTCAGATGATTAAGGAAGCGGTGGCGCACGGCGCCGGAATCAGCATCATGCCGCGGCGTGTCATGCGCGAGGATCTGGATCAGGGCCGAATGGTAGCGCTACGCCTTCATCCCGCTGACCTTTATCGTCCGGTTCGCATTATCCATCGCCGGCGCAAACTCTTCAACGAAGTAACCGCCGGTTTGCTGGCGCTTCTTCAAAAAGAACCTCCGGCCGCAGCGTGAGGCTTAATCTGCCCAGCGTGAAAACGGTATACTAGCGCTTTCTGTAACAGATTAGAACTCGCATTTTTCCTCACGGAATGGCAGATCGATATATCGGGCAGCGGCAGAGCCGGCGGCGCGGCGGATTGATTTCCATCGCCATTGTGGTGGCGGCCCTCCTGTTGTGCTCGCGCTATATCGCTTCCACGCTGATCGATTACTCGTGGTGGTCCGAAGTTCACCAGGTAGACACGTGGGTCAATCTCCTGATCTACGGGACGGGGCCGATTTTCCTGGCCATTCTGCTTTTCTTTTTTGCTTTCTGGATTGCATTCAAAGTCGGAACGCGCCGCCAGGCGGAAACGCCTCTGTTCGGGGTTATAAAACGCTCGTTCGTCTCTCGAATTGCATTGGTGCTATTCGCCATCTTCGCGATCGGCGTGGCCAACGCGACGGTAGACAGTTGGACCGTAGTCAGATATTTCGGCGGGCTGCGGCTTCCGCAATCGGCGACCGAGTATGTCGATCCGATATTCGACAAGCCGCTGCACTTCTATTTCTTCGGCCTGCCGTTCTACAGCATGCTGCTGAGGGTCGTGCTGGTTGGAGCGGTGCTCGCGCTCATCATTTACTGGCTTGCGGCGCACGCCGAAAACCTGAGCAGGCAGTTGCCGAGCTTCACCCCCGGAACGTCATTCGACTTCGAACGGATCTCAATTCGCGCCGCGTTCGATTCCACGTTCGTGCGCCTCGCGGCCGCCGTCTTGCTGGTTGGCATCGCGCTGAAGATTTACTTTGACCGCTATGGACTGCTGTTTGACGATCACGGCACATATCTCGTCGGGGTCGATTGGGTAGCCGATCACATTGTTCTGCCGCTGCAATGGTTGATGATCTTCGGCGCGCTCGCGGCAGCGGCTCTCGTGGTAGCAAAGCGCGGGCGCTGGGCATTGATCCTGTTGCTGATTCTTCCAGTACGTTTCATCTTGCCCTCGATTGTCGCGGGGCTGTATGTGCGCCCCAACGAATTGTCGGTGGAAGGACCATACATCCAGCACCATATCGACGCCACGCGATCCGCTTACGGCCTGGACCAGCGCGTGAAAGAGACCACTCGGGAAGCCGTTCCCGAACTTCCCATCGACTACGCGAAGCACAAGGCGCTTCTAGATAACGTACGGCTGTGGGATTGGCGCGCGTTTCACGACACCATTTCGCAAATACAACCACTGCGGCCCTATGTTTACATCGATACGGACGTTGACCGATACAACATCGATGGGAACATGCGGCAGGTTTTGATCTCTCCGCGAGAACTGGACATCCGCCAGCTTGGGGAAGCGCGAACCCGCTGGATCAATCCGCATTTCATCTATACGCACGGTTACGGCATTGTCATGGCGGAATCGAACCGCATCACGCCCGACGGCCTGCCGGTGCTGTTTATCAAAGATGCGCCGCCCGTGGTAACCACTAAGAGCTTGAAATTTACTCAGCCGGAAATTTATTACAGCGAGGTGGCGCACGAGCCGGTTTTTGTCGACACAGCGCAGCAGGAGTTCAATTATCCCTCCGGCTCGGAAAGCGTGTATACGCGTTATGCCGGCACTGGCGGATTTCCAATTTCATCTCCTTTGCTGCGTCTCGCCGCCGCGATCCAATACGGCGATCTGAACATCATCTTGCCCAGCCCATTGACCGGAAACAGCCGGATGATGATTCATCGGGCGATTCTGGAGCGCCTGACCAAGTTGGCCGGTTTTCTTACCTGGGACTCCGATCCGTATCTCGTGCTCGACAATGCGGGCCGTCTGGTCTGGATCGCGGATGGATATATGACGTCGAATGCACATCCATATTCGCGCGAGATGGATTTAGGCAATGCTCAATCCTTTAACTACATTCGAAACTCGATCAAAGCGACCATCGACGCTTACACCGGCGAGACAAACTTATACGTGTTTGATCCGGGCGACGTGCTGATTGAGGCCTACGGACGGCTTTTTCCAACCCTATTCAAACCGGAATCGGCTATGCCCCCGGATCTGCGGGCGCACGCCCGTTATCCGGAAACATTGTTCAGCGCGCAGGCGGAGATTTACCGCACCTTCCACATGCGCGACGCCGAAGCCTTCTATAACCGCGCGGACCTCTGGGATTTGGCGAAGACGGGAAGCCGCCAAGGCGAATCGGGCGCATCCGCCGTTTCGCCGACGTATGTGGTGGCGACTCTGCCCAACAGTGACACCTCGGAATTCATGCTTATCACTCCGTTCACGCCGGCAAACAAAGATAATTTGATCGGCGTCATGTACGCGCGCTGCGATGGCGAGCATTTGGGCGAGCTGATTTTCGAGCAACTATCGAAGCAAAACATTATCTACGGGCCGATGCAGATTGACGCGCGAATCAACCAGGACCAGAACATTTCGAAAGACTTGACGCTGTGGAATCAGCAGGGCTCTCAAGTGCTGCGCGGCCAGACACTGGTGCTGCCGATCGACAATAGCTTCCTTTACGTCGAGCCGATCTATATCCAGGCATCGCAAGCCAGCATGCCGCAGTTGAAGAAAGTGGCGCT